>JBFGAO010000093.1:0-5608 GCA_041568095.1 Steroidobacteraceae bacterium
CGAGCACCGCCGGCACGCGCAATGCGCCGGCGCGGGCGAGCCGCGCGAGCCCGTCGGCCTCGGAGTCCAGCACCGCGCCCTGCCCCGGCGGCGCGCATTTGACGAACACCGGCCCCGAGCCCGTGGTCCAGCGCCAGCAACTGTGGATGCTGCCGCCGTGCACCGGCGCGTCCGGCGCAGGCAGCACGCGGCGCCGGAGAGCCGTGCCGAGTGCTGCCGCGAGGGCCTCGCTCACGCGGGTGGCGTGAGGCGCTGGGCCTGGCGGCGCAGCAGCGGCCCGAAGCGGGCGCGGTCGAAGAAGGCGTCGAGCCCCGCGATGTCCGGCGCGCGGCGGCGCAGGCCGGCGGCGTCGACCTCGATCGGCATGTCGCAGGCGATCGTCGTCAGGCGCCGCGCCAGGTAGGCGGCGTCGCGGTGTTCCTCGAGCCGCGCCGGCAGTTTCGCGGCGCCACGGATCGGCAGCGTCGCGACGCGCGGCAGGTCGGCGTACAGCGCATCGAGCGACTCGAACTCGTGCAGCAGCGCCGACGCCGTCTTCGGCCCGACCCCCGGCACGCCGGGAATGTTGTCGACCGAGTCGCCGGTCAGCGCGAGGTAGTCCGCCATCCGCTCGGGCCGCACGCCGAAGTGACCCTCGATGTCACCGTAGCCGAGGCGCCGGCCCGCGACCCAGTCCCAGTAGGCGTCGCCGTCGCGGACCAGCTGGGCGAGGTCCTTGTCGCGCGTGACGAGCACCGCCGGGTGGCCGTCCTCGCGCATCCGGCTCGCGATCGTGCCGATGATGTCGTCTGCCTCGTACAGCGGGCTGCTGAACTCGGCCAGCCCCAGCAGCCGGCAGGCCTCGCGGCACAGCGCGAACTGCTGCTTCAGTTCCACCGGCGCCGGCTCGCGGTTGGCCTTGTAGGCCGGGTAGATCTCGTTGCGGAACGAGCTGGTCAGGCTCTCGTCGAAGGCGACCGCGACATAGGCGGGCTTCGTGCGGTCGAGCAGGTCGCACAGGAAGCGCGTGAAGCCGTACAGCGCGTTGACCGGCGCGCCGTCGGCATCGGTCATCTCGAGGCCGACGGAGTAGTAGGCGCGGAAGACGAAGAAGCTCGCGTCGACGAGGGTCAGCGGCTGCCCGGCCCGGGGGCTCACTGCAGGAAGCGCTGCAGCCGCTCGTGCAGCGGGCTGCTGCGCGGGAAGTGCGCGAGCAGGTACTCCATCTGGTCGGCCAGCACCCGCCGGCCCTTCAGGTAGATGTACTCGGCGTAGGTCGGCGTGAACGGCACCGCGAGCAGCTGCATGCCGGCCTGCTCCGGCGTCCGCGACGCCTTCAGGTTGTTGCAGCGACGGCAGGCCGCGACGACGTTGTTCCAGGTGTCGCGGCCGCCCTGCGAGAACGGCCGGACATGGTCGCGCGACAGCTGGCTGGCCGGGAATCGCCCGCCGCAGTACATGCACAGCTGCGCGTCGCGGCGGAACAGCGTCTCGTTGTTCAGCGGCGGCACGTAGTCGCCGCGGCGGCTGCCCGGGTTGCCCGACGCGCCCTGCGTCGCGAGCATCGAGCTGATCTCGATCTCGGTGCGCCGGCCGCTCTTCGCGTTGATGCCGCCGCGCAGCGTGTAGAGCCGGCTGCCGAAAGCGTAGGCGACCTGGTCGAGGCAGTACAGCCGCACCGCCTCGCGGTAGTCGATCCATTCCAGCGGCATGCCCGCGGCGTCCGTCCGCAGCACCTGCTGGGACAGCGTCGCGGCCCGTGCCGCGGCGGCAGACGTCGCCGGATCAGGGAATGCGCGCATCGGCTTGGGGTTCGTTCCTTCGGCTCGCTGGCGGACAACAATACGGCACGCTTATGCTATGTTTCAACGCATTGCGGCCCGGCCCACCGGCCGTCGCCGCCAGCCTGGCCGGGCAGCACCGACGCGGCATCGCGGCGCGGCCGCAGCCCGCCGGCGCAGCGCGGGGAGGATCTTGATGGCAGTGACGATCGGCGTGCTCACGGAGGCCGCGCCCGGCGAGCACCGCGTCGCGGTCACCCCCGAGGTGGCCGCCAAGCTGGCCGGGGCCGGCGCCCGGGTCCTGGTCCAGCGCGGCGCCGGCGCCGCCGCGCGCTTTCCCGACGAGCAGTACAAGGACGCCGCGTTCGCCGACTCGGCCGACGCAGTGCTCGCCGAGGCCGACCTGCTGCTGGCCGTGCAGCCGCCGTCTGCAGAGGTCGCGGCCAGGCTGAAGCCCGGCGCAGCGCTGGCCGGCTTCCTGGTGCCGCATGCGCAGCAGGAACTGGTGCGCGCGCTGCAGCAGCGGCGCGTCACGTCCTTTGCAATGGAGCTGGTGCCACGCATCTCGCGCGCGCAGTCGATGGACGCGCTGTCGTCACAGGCTGCCGTCGCCGGCTACAAGGCGGTGCTGCTCGGCGCCGCGATCGCCGACAAGTTCTTCCCGATGCTGACGACCGCGGCCGGCACGATCCGTCCCGCCTCGGTGCTCGTGATCGGCGCCGGCGTCGCCGGCCTGCAGGCGATCGCGACCGCGCGGCGGCTCGGCGCCGTCGTCGAGGCCTACGACGTGCGCAGCGCGACCCGCGAGCAGGTCAGGTCGCTGGGCGCCAAGTTCGTCGACACCGGCGTCACGGCCGAGGGCGCAGGCGGCTACGCGCGCGAGCTGACGGCCGAGGAGAAGCAGAAGCAGCAGCAGGTGCTGGACGCGCGGATCGCCGCCGCGGACTGCGTGATCACGACCGCCGGCGTGCCGGGCCGGCAGGCGCCGCGGATCATCAGCCGCGCCGCCGTCGAGCGGATGAATCCCGGCGCCGTGATCGTGGACCTGCTGGCCGAGAACGGCGGCAACTGCGAGCTGACGCGCGCCGGCGAGACCATCGAGCACGGCGGCGTCCGGATCGTCGGGCCCGTCAACCTGCCGGCGTCGGTCGCCTACCACGCGAGCGAGATGTACGCGCGCAACCTGCTGAACTTCATCCGGCCCGCGCTGAAGGACGGCTCGCTGGCCTTCGACTGGGAGGACGAGGTGTTCGCGCAGTCCTGCGTCACGCACGACGGTGCGATCCGGCACGAACCGACCCGCAAGCTCGTGGAGGGCCAGTGATGGAAGGCGTCATCGCGGTCTACATCGTCATGCTCGCCGCGTTCACCGGCTACGAGGTCATCGCGCGGGTGCCGGTGATCCTGCACACGCCGCTGATGTCCGGCTCGAACTTCGTGCACGGCATCGTGCTGGTCGGCGCGATGGTCGCGCTCGGCCGCGCCGAGACGCCGCTCGAGCAGGTGATCGGCTTCGTCGGCGTCGTCCTCGGCGCCGGCAACGCGGTCGGCGGCTACGTCGTCACCGAGCGCATGCTCGAGATGTTCAAGTCCAGCGGCGACCGCGGCAAGAAGGAGTCCGGCTGATGGATGGCCTGCTGCCGGAGCGTGTCGCGACGCTGCTGATCGACGTCAGCTACCTCGTCGTCGCGTTCCTGTTCATCATGGGCCTGAAGGCGATGAGCTCGCCGGTCACGGCGCGCCGCGGCATCCTCGTCGCCGGCGTCGGGATGCTGATCGGCACCGTGATGAGCTTCCTGTACCCGGGCATGGGCAACTTCCCGCTGATGCTGCTCGCGATCGCGATCGGCGGCGGCCTCGCCTGGTGGTCGGGCCGGATCGTCGCGATGACCGACATGCCGCAGATGATCGCGCTGTACAACGGCATGGGCGGCGGCGCGGCGGCGGCTATCGCCGCGGTCGAGCTGTATCGCGTCGCCGGCGCGACCGCCGGCGACGGCGCCGCGCACGGCCCGGTCGTGCTGACGCTCGCGACGGCGGGCGCGTTCATCGGCGCGGTCAGCTTCTCCGGCTCGCTGATCGCCTTCGGCAAGCTGCAAGGCCTGATCAAGCGCAGCCTGCGCTTCAAGGGCCAGCAGGTCGTCAACGTCGTGATCGCGGCCGTGACGCTCGCGATCGGCGCATCGCTGGTCGTCGCCGGGCACCCGGCGGCCGGCGCGGTGACGCTGTTCTTCGGCCTCGCGCTGCTGCTCGGCGTCACGATGACGCTGCCGATCGGCGGCGCCGACATGCCGGTCGTGATCTCGCTGTACAACGCCTTCACCGGCCTCGCGGTCGCGTTCGAGGGCTTCGTGCTCGAGAACGCCGCGATGATCATCGCCGGCATCGTCGTCGGCTCGGCCGGCACGCTGCTCACGCAGCTGATGGCGAAGGCGATGAACCGCTCGCTCGCGAACGTGCTGTTCTCCGGCTTCGGCGAGGCCGAGACGGCCGGCGGCGGCGAGGTGACCGGCTCGCTGAAGCCGATCGAGCCGTCTGATGCCGGCATCATGATGGCCTTCGCGAACAAGGTGCTGGTCGTGCCGGGCTACGGCATGGCGGTCGCGCAGGCGCAGCACAAGGTCTGGGAGCTGTGCCAGCTGCTGATCGACCGCGGCGTCAACGTCCGCTTCGCGATCCACCCGGTCGCCGGCCGGATGCCGGGGCACATGAACGTGCTGCTCGCGGAGGCCGGCGTGCCCTACGACCTGATCGCCGACCTCGAGGAGATCAACGCCGAGTTCGAGAACGCCGACGTCGCGCTGGTGATTGGCGCCAACGACGTCGTGAACCCGGTCGCCCGCACCGACCGTGGCAGCCCGATCTACGGCATGCCGATCCTGAACGCGGACCGCGCGAAGAACGTGCTCGTGATCAAGCGCGGCCAGGGCGCCGGCTTCTCCGGCATCGAGAACCACCTCTTCTACCTCGACAACACGCGGATGGTCTACGGCGACGCGCAGAAGGTTGCCGGCCAGCTGATCCAGGCCGTCAAGGCAGTCGGCTGACAGCAGCGGCCGCGGGCCGCCCCGGCGCGCGAGGTGGCGGGGTCCTCGCGAGAGAACTCGTAAGTTCCGGCGGAGTTCGCGAGCGAGGAACCCCGCCGGATCCCGAGCGCCCGCAACGGGGGCGCCGCCCTACTGCAGTTCCCTGCGGAGGAACTCGACGGTGCGCTGCCAGGCCAGCGCCGCCGCGGCAGCGTCGTAGCGCGCCGTGTTCGTGTCGTTGTGGAAGGCGTGGTCGGTGTCTGCGTACATGTGCAGCTCGTAGCGCTTGCCGGCCGCCTTCAGCGCCGCCTCGAAGGCCGGCACCGCCTCGTTGATCCGCGCGTCGCGCGCAGCGTAGTGCAGCAGCAGCGGCGCCTTGATCTGCCCCGCGCCGGCCGGGTCCGGCGCGCGGCCATAGAACACGACGCCGGCGCCGAGCGCCGGCTCGCTCACCGCGAGCTGGCCGACCATGCCGCCGCCCCAGCAGAAGCCGACCGCACCGACGCGGCCGTTGCTGCGCGGATGGGTGGCGGCATGGCGCAGCGCGGCGCGGTACAGCCCCAGCGCCGCGTCGCGGTCCAGCGCCGCGATGGCCGCGCGCGCGGCGTCCTCGTCGGGGGGCGTGCCGCCGCCGGCCGACAGCGCGTCGGGCGCGATCGCGAGGAAGCCCGCCAGCGCGGCGCGACGCGTGACATCCTCGATGTGCGGGTTCAGGCCGCGGTTCTCGTGGATCACGATCACGGCCGGCAGGCGCCCGTTGCCGTGCGGCGCCGCGACGTAGGCGCGCAGGTCGCCGTCCGGGCCGGGGAACAGCGCCGGGCC
>JBFGAO010000094.1:0-5557 GCA_041568095.1 Steroidobacteraceae bacterium
CAGCACCAGCAGGATCACCGGGAAGAACGACCGCGAGTAGTCGACGATCGCGGGCTCCTTGCCGCCGCCGCGCGCGGCGCGGCGTGGCGCGAACACCCAGTGGTCCGCGGCCCAGATGGCGCCGGACGCGAGCCCGAGCACGACCAGCACGAACGAGAAGTCGAATACCATGCGTCCGCCCTACTTCCTGCCGACCTGCAGCACCGCGAGGAAGGCCTCCTGCGGGATCTCGACCGTGCCGAGCTGCTTCATGCGCTTCTTGCCCTCCTTCTGCTTCTCGAGCAGCTTGCGCTTGCGCGAGACATCGCCGCCGTAGCACTTGGCCAGCACGTTCTTGCGCAGCGCCTTGACCGTCGCGCGCGCGATCACCTGGCCACCGATCGCGGCCTGGATCGCGACCTCGAACATCTGGCGCGGGATCAGCTCCTGCATCTTGTCGACAAGCTCCCGGCCGCGCTGGTACGCGGTCTCGCGGTGCACGATGATCGACAGCGCGTCGACGCGATCGCCGTTGATCAGCATGTCGAGCTTGACCAGCGGCGCCTTCTGGAAGTGGCTGAACTCGTAGTCGAAGGACGCATAGCCGCGGCTGACCGACTTCAGCCGGTCGAAGAAGTCGAGCACGACCTCGGCCAGCGGCAATTCGTACTGCAGCGACATCTGCGTGCCGAGCTGCAGCATCTTCTTCTGCACGCCGCGCTTCTCCTGGCACAGCTTCAGCACGCCGCCGACGTGCTCCGGCGGGACCAGGATGTTCGCGACGATGATCGGCTCGCGCAGTTCCTCGTAGGACGGCGGCAGCCGCGCCGGGTTGTCCACGTAGCCGGCCGTGCCGTCGCTGGCCAGCACCTCGTAGACGACGGTCGGCGCGCTGGTGACGAGGTCCAGCCCGTACTCGCGCTCGAGCCGCTCCTGGACGATGTCCATGTGCAGCAGGCCGAGGAAGCCGCAGCGGAAGCCGAAGCCCAGCGCCG
Organism: Steroidobacteraceae bacterium; assembly: GCA_041568095.1. Taxonomy (GTDB): domain Bacteria; phylum Pseudomonadota; class Gammaproteobacteria; order Steroidobacterales; family Steroidobacteraceae; genus SCUD01. The sequence continues at coordinate 975 of JBFGAO010000094.1, forward strand.
ACGACACCTCCGGCTCGAAGTGCAGCGCCGAGTCGTTGAGCCTGAGCTTCTGCAGCGCGTCGCGGAAGGCTTCGTACTGGTCGGACTGGACCGGGAACAGCCCGGCGAACACGCGCGGCTGCACCGCCTTGAAGCCCGGCAGCGGCTTCTGGCAGGGGCGCGACTCGTGCGTGATCGTGTCGCCGACCGGCGCGCCGTCGATGTCCTTGATCCCGGCCACGAGCCAGCCGACCTCGCCGGTCTGCAGGCCGTCGCGCTCGACCCGCTTGGGCGTGAAGCGGCCGAGCCGGTCGACCTGCCAGCTGCGCCCGGTCGACATCACGCGGATCCGGTCGCCGCGGCGCAGCGCACCGTTGACGACCCGGACCAGCGACACGACGCCGACGTAGTTGTCGAACCAGGAGTCCACGATCAGGGCCTGCAGCGGCGCGTCCGGCTCGCCCTTCGGCGGCGGAATCCGGGCAACCAGCCGCTCGAGCAGCTCGCCGACGTTCTGGCCGGTCTTCGCGCTGACGCGGACCGCGTCCTGCGCCTCCAGGCCGATGATGTTCTCGACCTCGGCGATCACGCGCTCCGGGTCGGCGGACGGCAGGTCGATCTTGTTGATGACCGGCAGCACCTCGAGCCCCTGCTCGAGCGCCGTGTAGCAGTTCGCGACGCTCTGCGCCTCGACGCCCTGCGCTGCGTCGACGACCAGCAGCGCGCCCTCGCAGGCGGCCAGCGAGCGCGACACCTCGTAGGAGAAGTCGACGTGGCCGGGCGTGTCGATGAAGTTCAGCTGGTAGTCGGCGCCGTCGGCGGCGCGGTAGTTCAGCGTCACCGACTGGGCCTTGATCGTGATGCCGCGCTCGCGCTCGAGGTCCATCGAGTCGAGCACCTGGTCCTGCATCTCGCGGCCGGTGAGGCCGCCGCAGACCTGGATCAGACGGTCCGACAGCGTGGACTTGCCGTGGTCAATGTGCGCGATGATCGAGAAGTTGCGGATGTGCTGCATCGAGGAAGGGACCGGACGCCCGCTGGCCGGACGGGCCGTCCGGGGACGCGCGATTATAGCAGCCGCGACAGCGCGGCCAGGTCCAGTTGGCCGTGGCAGACGACGCTGCCGTCCAGCGTCAGCAGCGGCACCTTGAGCCCGTAGCGGCGCTTCGTGGCCGGGTCGGCGTCGACGTCGCGGACCTCGAAGCCGAGGCCGCGCGGCGCGCATTGCTCGGCGAGCGCGGCGACGAAGTCGTCGCACAGCGGGCAGTCCTCGCGGCTGTAGACGACGAGCAGCGGGCCGGCCAAGCGGCCTCAGCGCTGACGGCCGGCGTCGGCCGGGCGCAGCCCCGTCGCGATGTACTTCAGCGTGTCGGCCGGGACCTCGCCGACCGCGGTGACCTGGTGGCCGTCGACGACGGTCGAGAAAGCCGACGCGGCCCCGGAGCGGCCGAGGCCGACGACGGGCTTCGTGCCGGGCGCCGGCGCCTGGATGAACACCGACACCGAGGCCAGCCCGTCCGAGAACACCAGGTGGCTGACCGGGCCGGGAGCGCCGCCCATGGCCTGCAGGCCGCTGACCGACAGACGGAAGCCCGGCGGCACCCGGGCCGCCTGCCAGGCCGGCGTCGTGCCGAGTTCCTGCGGCGCCTGCTTCATCCAGCGCAGCCGCCGCCGGTCCACGGCCGGCTCGAAGGCCGTGTCCGCGATGTCCTGGCCGAGCTCGAGGCGTGTGAAGCGCAGCCGCTCGATGACGCGGCCGGCCGGGTCCGACAGCTCGCTGCGCACCGGCATGCCGCTGGCGACGTCGATCCACAGCCGGTAGCCGAAGCGGTAGTCGTCGCGCGGCCGCACCGTGACCACGGCCGCCGGGCCCAGCAGCGCCTGCTCGCGGCCCGCGTAGCGCACCTCGTACCAGGGGCCCAGCGGCCCGGACAGGTTCGGCAGCGAGCCCAGCAGCTGGCCGCGCATCGGGCTGCGCTCGATGATCGCGGTGTTCTGGTCGGGCAGGTAGACGACGACCTCGTCGCCGGCGCGGACCAGCTCGCGGCCGTTGCCGGACAGCGAGACCAGCCGCTCGTCGACCCGGCCGTCGCGGACGCGATGGAAGATGCGCAGCCGCTCGCTGCGGCCGGCGGACTCGCAGAGGAATTCGCCGCTGTAGCTGGTCCTGGCCAGCGCGTCGGCCATCTTCGCCAGCCAGGACAGGCCGTCCTCGGCGGCGGCGTGCAGCGGCAGCAGCAGGGCCAGCGGCAGCAGCCAGCCAGCGGGTTTCATCAGCGCTGCTCCGCCCTCGCGGCCGGCGCAGCCGGGGCCGGCTCCTCGGGTTCAGGGGCGACGATCAGGCCCGTGACCAGGCTGCGGCGCAGCAGCGGCGACGCATAGCCGCTGTGCGCGACGAGGTAGTTCGCGAACTGCGCCTCCGGAAGGCTGCCCGGGCCCTCGCCCGGCAACGGCGTCGTATAGGCAGGCGGGCTGCCGATTTCCACGACGCTGCCGGCCGGTACCAGCGCCTGCAGGACAGGCGCCTCGGCCGCGACGCTGCCCGATGCCGCGACCAGCCCCGGTCGCTCGGGGCCGCCGGGGCCGAACTGCTGTGCGACCAGCAGCGCAGCGGCCGCGACGCCGGCCGCGAGCCCGAGCCCGGCCGCCGGCGCACGCAGCGCGGGAATCAGCGCCAGCGCGCCGCCACGCGCGACGAAGCCCAGCCGCGGCTCGCGCGCGATCGCGGCGCTGACGCGGGCTGCGACCTGGCGCGCAGCCGGCACGTCGCCATCCGTGCGCAGTACGGCACCGATCAGCGAGTAACGCGACAGCGCGCCGCGCAGGTCGTCGTCGCGCTCCAGCCGCTTCAGCAGCAGCGCCGACTCCGGGTCCGGCAGCTCGCCGTCCAGGAATGCAGACAGCTGTTCCTTGACTCGATCCGTCATCTCAGTCTCCGACCCGGCCCAGCCCGCCGTCGAACACCTCGCGCAGGCTGCGGTCGATCGCTTCGCGGGCCCGGAAGATCCGCGAGCGGACCGTGCCGACCGGGCATTCCATCGTGTTGGCAATTTCCTCGTAGCTGAGGCCCTCGACCTCGCGCAGCACGATCGCCGTGCGCAGGTCCTCGGGCAGGGCCTCGATGGCCTCGTTCACCGTGCGCCGGATCTCGTCCGTCAGCGCCAGCCCCTCGGGCGTCTCGGTGTCGGCCAGCCTGGCCTGCAGGTGCACCTGCGAGCTGTCCTGCAGGTCCAGGTCGTAGGAGATCGGGCGGCGGCGGGCCGCGACCAGCGCGTTCTTCGCGGTATTGATCGCGATCCGGTACAGCCAGGTGTAGAAGGCGCTGTCGCCGCGGAAGGCCGGCAGCGCCCGGTAGGCCTTGATGAAGGCCTCCTGGGCGATGTCCTCGGCCTCCGCCGGGTTGCGCACGTAGCGCTGCACCAGCTTCAGCACCTTGTGCTGGTACTTCAGGACCAGCGCGTCGAAGGCTGCCTTGTCGCCCTTCTGCACGCGACGGACCAGCGCGATGTCTCCTGCTTCAGCCCGCATCGGCTCCATGACCAGCGCTGCGCCCGAGGTAGTCACGCCGGGTATGACCGGTCCGGGACCGAATAGTTCGATGCCCGTGGGCCGGTCGGCAGCGGGTAATGCCTCCTTGGATGACCCGGGGGGATTCTAGCAACTGAGGCGCAGCCAGGCCTTCAGGCGGCGGAATCCGTCGCCGGGGACGGACTGCCTCGCCAGCAGCCAGCCACAGCGCCCCGCCGGCGAGCGCAGGTCCAGCACCAGCAGGCCCGGATAGACCCGGCAGCCAGGGCCCGGGCGCGCCTCGACGGGCCCCTCCCGGCCCGCGATCCAGGCCAGCCAGCGCTCGCCGTCCACCTGCAGGCGGCGCAGCCGGCAATGCGGCCCGGGCAGGCGCGCCAGCGTCGCCGGCAGGGCCAGGACCGCCAGCAGCGACAGCGACAGCGCGAGCCAGGGCGGGACGCGCATCAGCCAGGGCAGCACCGCCACCAGCGCATGCAGCAGCGCAAGCGCCCCTGCCAGCCGCGGCTGCGGCTCAGGTGCGAGGTCGACAGGCCAGGATGTCATCGACGATCCCGGCCAGCCCCGAATCCCCGGGGCGCTGGCCGCGCAGCAGCCAGGCGGCGAGTTCCGGGTCCTGGCAGTCCAGCAGCCGCGCGAAGTCGGCCCGGGCGCCGGCGCCGGCGGCGGTCCAGCGCTGGTCCAGCCAGCGCGTGAGCAGCAGGTCCAGTTCCTTCATGCCGCGCCGGCAGCGCCAGCGCAGCCGGCCCGGCGCGGGGCCGCCGCCGTCCTCAGTGCTGGCGCGCACCGAGGCGCCGCTTCAGGTCGGCGATCGCACGGGCCGGGTTCAGGTCCTTCGGGCAGGACTCGACGCAGTTCATGATCGTATGGCAGCGGTACAGACGGAACGGGTCCTCGAGCTGGTCCAGCCGCTCACCCTGGGCCTCGTCGCGGGTGTCGACGATCCAGCGGTAGGCGGCCAGCAGCGCGGCCGGGCCCAGGTAGCGGTCGCCGTTCCACCAGTAGCTGGGGCAGCTGGTCGAGCAGCAGGCACAGAGGATGCAGGCAGCCGGCCGGTCGATCTGCTCCTGGTCGGACGG
>JBFGAO010000095.1:0-5414 GCA_041568095.1 Steroidobacteraceae bacterium
CAGCCCGAAGCCGCTGGCGTCGGCGCTGTCGCCCAGCATCGCGGGCGGCAGGCGCACCGGCTCTGCCTGCGGCAGGCGATCCGGGTCCACGCGGTACATCAGCGTGCGCCCGCCGCGGGACGGGGCGATCTCGAAGGTGTCGCTGCCATGGCTGACGAAGCCGGTCGTGACGCCCTGGTGAGTCGTCAGCACGGCGAGGCTGCCGGGCTGGCCGTCGAAGGCGCCGACCCAGGTCGTCGCGCCGCGCGCGTCCTGGACGTGGCGCTGGCGCTTGGCCTTCAGCTCGCGCCCGTCGGCCAGCGTGAAGCGCAGTGCAGCTGCACTGCGGGCGGCCGCATTGAACTGCCCCTCGATCCCGGATCCGCGCGCGGCGTGCGCCGGCAGCTCGGTATCGGGCGCCTGGCGGACGCCGGTCATGACGGCCGCGTGCGCCGGCGGCGCAGCCTGCACCGTGGCGGCAAGCCCCAGGCTCAGCACAAGAGTGGAAGCCAGCATCGCCGTCTTGCGGCGGATGGGAGCGCTCATTTCGTTTCGGTCCTCGCTTTGAAGACAACAGGCCACTGGTCGATCCGACGCGCAGTCCCTTGCGCCAGCCCAGGGCCAAACCCGAACGAAATGGTGGTAAGCGCGCGACGCAAGGTCGCACGTGGACGCATGACGGGCCCCTGGCCCGGCAACCCCGCTGGCGTGGGCTCATCGCTGAGCCTGTAGCCCGGAAGCTTTGCGTCCCCACCTTTCGATGGGTTTGCCCTTGCCGCGAGTATCCGTCATGCGGCTCCGCTGTCCAGAGGCAATCGCGTGACGCGATTCACGCTCCGCAGCGATTGGGGGCATTCCTCAATCCCGGGCGGCGCGGGCCTTACTCCGGACCCGTGAAGCCTACCCGTCGGTCGCCTTGCGCGAACCCGGCCCCGCGACCGTGGAGCCTGTGGCGCGCGAGTTTACGTATTCCTTTTTCGTCCGCCAGAGCGCGGACGCATTTTCAGCAAATGCCTTAGGCGCGGCGGCGCGGGCGCTGCCGCCGCGCCTCTCGCTTATGGCAAATCGACGACCGTCACCTGGTTCGCGGCGACGACGATGTCGCCGGCGACCGTCCACTGCATGGTGCCGAAACCGGGGGCGCCATCGGCCGCGCCGGGATCGTACTCGGACGCTTCCGGCGACTCGTCCACGTCGAACTGGCAGGTCGCCGCCAGCGTGTAGGTGCCGGCCTCGACGAAGGCGAAGGTGTAGGGCACGACCGCGTTCGTGCCGTCGAAGGGCAGTGGCTTGTACACCAGCGGGTCGGCGCCGTCGGCGGCGTCGCCGTCGGCGTCGTCAGGCGTCGCGTCGCCGCCGGTGAACAGGTACAGGCCGGCGGCGCAGTCGGCCGGCCCGGCGCCCCCCCCCCGCGGCGCGGACGCCAGTGCGGCGGGGTCGACCTCGCCCTCCAGCGTGCCGGCCTCCAGCTCGTCCATCAGCCTCAGCACCGGTTTCAGCAGGTAGTTCGGGTCCTGGCCGCGCGGCGCGAGGATGGACTTGCGCAGGTCGAAGTCGGCGACGAGGCGCGTGATGCCGCCGGCCGCGACGCGGAATGGCCGGTTGAGCTTCAGGCCCGACTGCGAGCCGCTCGGTACGTACAGCGGGAACTGGCGGCCGTCCTCGAACTTGATCCAGGAGCCGTCGTTGCGGTTGCGCTCGGCGATGACCTTGAGCCGCATCCACTGGTACTCGCCGGCGGCGACCTCGCGGCCCTCCAGCAGGCTGACCGTCGCGCCGTCCTGGTAGTCCAGCAGGTCCACCTGCATCGGCTCGGCGAAGTCGATGCTGGTCGTCGCGCCGTTCGAGTGCAATTCGAGGCCCGTGAACACGATGACGACCTCGGAGGCTCCGTCCACCGGCGCGTCGCCGACCTTCAGGCTCAGCCGGCCGGTCGCGGGCTGCGCCGGTCCGCTGGATCCGCCGCCGCCGCAGGCGCCGAGCAGCAGCGCCGACGCGAGGATGAGGGGAAGGATTCCTTTCTTCATGCGAGTCTCCTCCTGCGTTCCGTCACCATGCCGGCTGCGCGGCGCGCGACGAAGCATCCGCTGTCGCCGGGTGGCGACGCTCACTGGGGATGGGTCGATGCTGCCGCAGCCAGCGAGGGCTGCGCATCGGGGAACGCCGCGATGCGCGGTGTTTTTTTACATAAGACCGGCTGGAAGCCGCGCTAGTGCCGGCGACTCGCGAACGCGGCGAAGACGCCGGCGAACACCTGCTGCCAGCCGGGCACGTACTCGGCGCGCAGGATCGGCGCGATCTCGCCGAGCGCCTCCCAGCCGCCGTGGGTCAGCGTCGCGCGACAGCCGTCGCCCTGCGCGACGAAGCGCACGTCCACCCACTGCGCGCTGTCCGGCTCGCGGCCGGGGTGCCAGCTGAAGCGAATGCGCTGGCCGGGCTCGACCGCCAGGATCTCGCCCCAGCGGTGCGTCGTGCCGTCCGGCGCAAGCTCCGTGACCAGGCCGCCGTCACGCGGCTCGAGCTCGCAGCGCGTTGCGGCGTCGCGCGAAAGCGAGTGCGTGCGCACGGGCCACCAGCGCGCGAAATCCTCGGCGAAGGCCGCCCAGGCCTGCCGCGGTGTCAGGTCCAGTTCGATCACCAGCACGATCGGCTCGGTGCTCATCGCCAGGCCAGCATAGCGGATGGCGTCCTGCGACGAACCGCGCGCCGGGCACGACGAGCGGTGCGCTGCTGCCGCGCTGCGCGCCTAGAATCGGGGCATGGAATCCCTGGCGGCCATGTTGATCGTCCTGCTGCAGCTGTTCTTCGGCTGGTGCGGCACGGCCGAGCCCGCCGATACGCCGCGCGACTGCGAGTCCAGCGAGCGGGCCTGAACGGCGGCTCAGCGCCGCGCGGCGAGGATGTGCTCGAGCCGGTCGCGGTAGCTGCGGCTCAGCTTCAGCTCGTGCCCGCCGTCGAGCGTCAGGAAGTACTCGCCGTTGGTGTGCGGCTTCAGCTTGCGGACCCGGTGCACGTTGACGATCGTCGAGCGGTGCACGCGCTGGAACGAGGCCGGGTCCAGCGCCTCCTCGAACTGCTTCATCGTCGCGCGCACGACGTGCGTCTGCCCGTCGGCATGCACGCACATGTAGTCGCCGGCCGCGTCGATCCAGTCGATCGTCTCGACCGGCAGCCGCAACGTCTCGCGGCCCAGCTTGATCGGCAGTACCTCCGGCGGCCGCTCCGCGAGGCCCTCGGCGCCGCGCGCGAGCATCTCCTCGGCGTCGATCTCGCCGGCGCCGGTCACGTCGGCCAGCAGCGCGACGAGTTGCGCACGCTGCTGGGCGTGGCGGCGCTGCGCGAACTGCTCGCGGACATGGCCCATCGCGCGTTCCAGCCGCTCGTCCACCAGCGGCTTCAGCAGGTAGTCGAGCGCGTGTGCCTCGAAGGCCTCGATCGCGTAGCGGTCGAAGGCGGTCACGAACACGACCATCGGCATGCGGCTCTGCGGGATCCGCCGCAGCACCTCGAAGCCGTCGACGCCCGGCATCTCGATGTCCAGGAACATCAGGTCCGGCGAGTGCTCCAGCACCGCCTCGACCGCCTCGCGTCCGTTGCCGCAGTGCGCGACGATCTCGATGTCTTTCATCTCGCCGAGCCGCAGTTCCAGGCCGCGCCGGGCCAGCGGCTCGTCGTCGACGACGATCGCGCGGATATTCGACTTGCCCATCAGGGTCCCACCTCCAGCGGCAGCCGCATCTCGACCCGCAGGCCGGGGCCGGCGTCCGAGACCTCGACGCCGTGCGCGTCACCGTACAGCACCTGCAGCCGCTCGCGCGTGTTGCGCAGCCCGACGCCGCGGCCGTTGCCGCCGGCCGACGCGGCCGGCAGGCCCGGCCCGTCGTCGACGACGGCGAGCCGCAACTGGCCGGCCTCGATGCCGGCGAACACCGTGACCGACCCGCCCTGCTCGCGCGGCGCGATCGCGTACTTCATCGAGTTCTCGATCAGCGGCTGCAGCAGCAGCGAGGGCACGAGCGCCGCCTCGGCGCGCTCGTCGACGTCGAATTCCAGCCGCAGCCGGTCGCCGAACCGCAGTTTCTCGATGCCCAGGTACAGGTTCAGCGCGTCGAGCTCCTGCCGCAGCGTGACTTTCTTCATCGGGTCCTGGTCGAGCGTGTAGCGCAGGAACTCGGACAGCCGCGACACGGCGAGGTTCGCGACCCGGTTCTGGCCGTCCAGCACCAGCGTCGAGATCGCGTTCAGCGTGTTGAACAGGAAGTGCGGGTTCAGCTGGTAGCGCAGCATCTTCAGCTGCGCCTCCTGTGCGAGCGCCGAGGCCTTCAGCGCCGCCTCCTTCTCGAGCTGCAGGCTCTCGTAGAACTTGATGCCGTAATAGAGCCCGCTCCAGCCGAGCAGCAGCGACATCGAGCTGATCGTGCCGGCGAACACCTCGAGCGGGTGCATGACCGGCCAGTCCGGCTTCATCACCTCCATGTAGGTGACGTTGATGATGGGCCGCCAGATCAGCGCCAGCAGCCAGCAGGCGACCGGCGACCAGACCAGGATTGCGCGCGGGCCGCGCTGCCACAGCCGCCGGTACAGCAGCCGCAGCGGCGAGGACAGCAGGAAGCCCGCGGCGGCCGCGATCGTGACGACCAGCAGGTAGTTGCGGTCCTTGCCGTAGACGACCGAGCCGACATACTGGGCCAGCGCATAGCCGGTCCAGCCGCCGGCCTGCAGCGCCCAGAACAGGAGGTTGCGGTTGCTGCGCAGCAGCTCGAGTTTCATCCAGCCACGATAATGAGCCGGCCGGCCGCGGCGCAACGGTTCGTCCCGCCCAAGGCACGGACCGTCGCGTGGGCGGCCACGTTCACCGCGGCGGGGGGAAGGCCGAGCGCAATTGCAGCGCCAGGCGCCAGTCGCCGCGCTGGCGGCACCAGACGTGCAGGTAGGCGGCCCCGGCGCTGGCCTCCGGCGCGTCGGCCAGCAGGCCGTAGCTGTAGCCGAGGTCACCCGAGGCGGCGATGCCCGCCCCCATCGGCCAGTACTGCTGCATGGCAGGCAAGGCCGCAGCCGCTGCGCTGCGTGCCGCAGCGTCGGCGGCGGCCGTCACTTCCGGCGAGTGGAACAGCAGTGCACCGTCGGCGAGCCGGCCGAGCAGGCGTTCGGCGGCGCCGGCGGCGGCCGGCTGGCCAGACAGTGCGAGGTCCAGCAATTGCAGTTCGCCGGGTGGCGGCGCGTCGCCGGCCTCGCAGCCGAAGGGCGCGAGTTCGGCGTCGGCCCGCCGCGCATCCCAGGCGCCGGCCGGTGCGCGGCCGTAGCCGCCGTCGAAGACGACGCGCCAGCCTTCGGCGCGCGGCTGCCAGACCGTCACATAGCGACCCTCGACCCGGCGGCCGGCGGGATCGGATGGCGTGAGTTGCCAGGGGCCGGTGGCGATGCCGAGATCGCCG
>JBFGAO010000096.1:0-5400 GCA_041568095.1 Steroidobacteraceae bacterium
CGACCGGCGAGGCCGCTGCCCGGCGCGCGGCATCGGGCGGGGCGGGTGGCGAGCGAGCGAATAAGTTCGGGCTGAGCGAGCGAGCCAGCCCGACCCGCCCCACGGTGCCGCGCGCTGCTACTGCAGCGAGCGCATGGCCCGGTCGAGCCCGTCGAGCGTCAGCGGGAACATGCGGCCCTCGAACAGCTCGCGCGTGATCTGCACCGACGGCGTGTACTCCCAGCGCCGTTCCGGCTCCGGGTTCAGCCAGGCGTGGCGCGGGTAGCAGGCCAGCAGCCGCCGCATCCAGGTCGCGCCGGCCTCGTCGTTCCAGTGCTCGATGCTGCCGCCCGGCTGCAGGATCTCGTAGGGGCTCATCGTCGCGTCGCCGACGACGACCAGCTTGTAGTCGCGCCCGTAGGTGCGCATCAGTTCCGCAAGCGGCGTGCGCTCGCCGTGCCGGCGCCGGTTGTCGCGCCAGACCGACTCGTAGACGAAGTTGTGGAAGTAGAAGTGCTCGAGGTGCTTGAACTCGCCGCGGGCTGCCGTGAACAGCTCCTCGCAGGCCCGCACGTGGTCGTCCATCGAGCCGCCGACGTCGAGGAACAGCAGCACCTTCACGGCATTGTGGCGCTCCGGGACCATCCGCAGGTCGAGCAGGCCGCCGCGCCGCGCGGTCGCGTCGATCGTGCCGTCTAGGTCCAGCTGCTCGGCCGCGCCCTGGCGCGCGAAGCGACGCAGCCGGCGCAGCGCGAGCTTGATATTGCGGGTGCCGATCCCGACCGAGTCGTCGAGGTTCGCATACTCGCGCCGCTCCCAGACCTTGACGGCGCGGCGCTGCCCGCCGCCGGGGCCGATCCGGACGCCCTCCGGGTGGTAGCCGCCCGCGCCGAACGGCGACGTGCCGCCGGTGCCGATCCACTTGCTGCCGCCCTCGTGGCGGCCGCGCTGCTCCTCGAGCCGCCGGCGCAGCGCCTCCATCAGCGCATCCCAGCCGCCGAGCGAGCGGATCCGCGCCTTCTCCTCGTCGGAGAGCGACAGCTCAAGCTGCCGCCGCAGCCAGTCCGCCGGCAGCCCGGCGGTCAGCGCCTCGAAGGCGCGCTCGGCGCCCTGGAAGTGCGCGGCGAACACGCGGTCGAAGCGGTCGTAGTGGCGCTCGTCCTTGACCAGCATCGTGCGCGCCAGCCAGTAAAAGTCGTCGACCGACTGGCCGGCGAGGCGCGCGGCCAGCGCCTCCAGCAGCGCCAGGAACTCGGTGATCGAGGCCGGTACGCCGCCGGCGCGCAGCATCAGGAAGAAGCGGACCAGCATGCCGGCCGGCTTCAGCCGGGGCGGCCGGCCCGGCGGTCCAGGAACACCAGCTGCTCGAACAGGTGCACGTCCTGCTCGTTCTTCAGCAGCGCACCGTACAGCGGCGGGATCGCGGCCCGCGGGTCGTCGGCGCGCAGCGCCTCCGGCGGGATGTCCTCGGCCAGCAGCAGCTTGATCCAGTCCAGCAATTCGGACGTCGACGGCTTCTTGCGCAGGCCCGGCACGTCGCGGACCCGGTAGAACGCCGCCAGCGCCTCGGCCAGCAGTTCCTTCTTGAGCCCGGGGTAGTGGACCTCGACGATCTGCTCCATCGTGTCCTGGTCCGGGAAGCGGATGAAGTGGAAGAAGCAGCGGCGCAGGAATGCGTCCGGCAGCTCCTTCTCGTTGTTGCTGGTGATGAACACAATCGGCCGGTGCTTCGCCTTGACGAGCGTGCGGGTCTCGTAGACCCAGAACTCCATGCGGTCCAGCTCGCGCAGCAGGTCGTTCGGGAACTCGATGTCGGCCTTGTCGACCTCGTCGATCAGCAGCACCGCCTGGCGTTCGCTCTCGAAGGCACGCCACAGCATGCCCGGGACGATGTAGTTCGCGATGTCGTGGACGCGCTCGTCGCCGAGCTGCGAGTCGCGCAGCCGCGACACTGCGTCGTACTCGTACAGTCCCTGCTGCGCCTTCGTCGTCGACTTGATGTGCCACTCGAACAGCGGCCGGTCCAGCGCGCGGGCGACCTCCTGCGCGAGCTGGGTCTTGCCGGTGCCCGGCTCGCCCTTGACCAGCAGCGGCCGGCCGAGCGTGACGGCGGCATTGACGGCGAGCCGCAGCTCGTCGGTCGCGACGTAGCGGTCGGAGCCCGCGAAGCGCCGCTGCGCCACGGGCTCAGTCGGCCCGGGCGGCGGCCGGGCGTGCGGCGAGCCGCTTCAGGTCCTGCAGCACCATCTCGGCATGGCCCTTCGGGTCCACCTTGACGTAGTGCCGCGCGACGCGGCCCTGCGGGTCGATGATGAAGGTGTCGCGGCGCGCCAGCTCGACGAAGCCGAGGTACTTGGTCAGCGTGCCGTAGGCCGCCGTGACGCTGCGCCCGGCGTCGGCCAGGATCGGGAACGGCAGGCTGTGCTCCTCGGCGAAGGCGCGGTGCGACTCGACGTCGTCGACGCTGACGCCGAGGATCACCGCATTGAGGTCGCGGAACGCGAAGATGTTGTCGCGCAGCTCGCAGGCCTGCGTCGTGCAGCCGGGCGTGTTGTCCTTCGGGTAGAAGTACAGCACGACCCACTTGCCGCGGTAGTCGTCGAGCGCGTGCCACTTGCCCTCCTGGTCCTGCAGCCGGAACTTCGGCGCGGGGCTGCCGACCGCCGGGGAGTCCTGGGCGGCGGCGGGCATCGCGAGCAGCAGGCAGGCGGCCAGCAGGGCGCTGTGCAGCAGACGGGTCATCGGACGGGCCTCCAGCGTGGCGGCGCTCGCGGCGGCGGGCGCGGGCAGCGGTTAGCATAGTAGCGCCACCGCCAGACTGAAGACCATGCAAGGAACCGGGGGTTCCCCGCCAGTGGACCGCGAACCGACCAACCTGTCCGGCAGCCGCCCGCGCGCCGCGCTGGTGCTGCCCGGCGGCGGGGCACGCTGCGCCTACCAGGTCGGCGTCGTCAAGGCGATTGCGTCGTGGTGCCCGCCGGGCAGGCCGCTGCCATTCGCGGTGCTGTGCGGGACCTCGGCCGGCGCGATCAACGCAGCGGTGCTCGCGACGCACGCGCTGGACGCGCGCTCGGCCGCCGCGGCGCTCGAGCGCGTCTGGGCGAACTTCCGGGTCGGGCAGGTGTTCCGGACCGGCAGCCGTGACATGCTGCGCTCGGGCCTGCACCTGATGCTGGCGCTGCTGTCGGGCGGCTGGCTGCTGCCGACTCCTCGGTCGGTGTTCGACACGGCGCCGTTGCGCGAGCTGATCGAGTGGAACGTCAATTTCGCGCGGCTGCGCCAGGCGCTCGAGGCCGGCGCGCTGGACGCGCTGGCGGTCACGGCGACAAGCCTCGACAGAGGTGACTCGGTCAGCTTCGTGCAGACCGCCAGCCCCTTCGAGTCCTGGGGCCGTGCCGGGCGCCGCGGCCTGTCGGCCGAGCTGACCACCGACCACCTGATGGCGAGCTCGGCGATCCCGCTGCTGTTCCCGCCGGTCGAGATGGACGGCAGCTGGTTTGGCGACGGCGCGATGCGCCAGGCGATGCCATTGTCGCCGGCCGTGCACCTGGGCGCCGAGCACGTACTCGTCATCGGCAGCCGCGAGCCGCGCCATGCGCAGACGGTGTCGTCCGGGCAGCCGGCGATCGGCGACGTGTTCGGCTTCATGCTCGAATCGCTGTTCACCGAGGGCCTGTCCGCCGACCTCGAGCGCATCGAGCGGATCAACGCGCTGCTGGACCATGCGCGGCCCGGGCCGCCGCCGCTGGGGCTGCGCCGCATCGAGACGCTGCTGGTGCTGCCGCGCCGTGACCCGGGCGAGATCGCGGCTGCGCACGAGCAGGCGCTGCCGCGGTCGCTGCGGACGCTGCTGCGGATGCTCGGCAGCGTCGGCGGCGCCGGCGGGCAGCTGCTGTCCTACCTGCTGTTCGAGGCGCCGTTCACGCGCGAACTGATCGAGCTGGGCCGGCAGGACGCGCTGGCGCGCCGCGCCGAGCTCTGCGAGTTCCTCGGGCTCGAGTGCGCATCAGAGCAGGAACAGCGTCCCGAGGCCCAGCAGCGCCGCAAATCCCACGATGTCGGTGACGGTGGTCAGGATCACGCCGCCCGCGAGCGCCGGGTCGATCCGCAGGCGTTCCAGCGTCAGCGGGATCAGCACGCCGGCGATTGACGCCGTCGCGAGGTTGATGACGATCGCGGCGAAGATCACCGCCGCGATGTGCCAGGTCCCGAACCAGGCCCAGGTCGCGAGCGCGACGACGACGGCCCAGACCAGGCCATTCAGCGCGCCGACCGCCAATTCCTTGAAGAACAGCCAGCGCGCGTTGGAGCGCTGCACCTGGCCGAGCGCGATGCCGCGGATGATCAGCGTGACGGTCTGCGTGCCGGCGATGCCGCCCATGCTGGCGACGACCGGCATCAGCACGGCCAGCGCGACGATCTGGTCGATCGTCGCCTCGAACAGTCCGACGACCCAGGCCGCGAGGAACGCGGTCACGAGGTTGACGCCGAGCCACAGCGCGCGCCGCCTTGCGCTCTTGCGGACGCCGGCGAACACGTCCTCCTCGTCCTCGAGGCCCGCCGCGGTCAGCAGCGGGTGCTCGGCCTGCTCGCGGACGACGTCGACGACGTCGTCGATCGTGACGCGGCCGAGCAGGCGCTGCTCGCCGTCGACGACCGCCGCCGACAGCAGGTCGCGGCCCTCGAACAGCCGCGCGACCTCGGCGGCCGGCGTGTCGGGCGCGATCGGCGCGACGTCGGGGTCCATCGCCGCGCTGACCGGCAGGTCGGGGTCCTCGGTCAGCAGCCGCGTGACCGGCAGCGCGCCGAGGTAACGGTCATGGCGGTCGACGACGAACAGGCAGTCGGTCTTCTCCGGCAGGTCCGCGCGCATGCGCAGGTAGCGCAGCACCACCTCCAGCGAGACGTCCGGGCGGACTGTCACGGTGTCGGTGTTCATCAGGCCGCCGGCGCTGTCCTCGGGGTAGCCCAGCACCCGGGTCAGCCGGTCGCGGTCCTGCTGGTCCATCGAGCGCAGCACCTGCCGCGTCACCGTCTCCGGCAGCTCGGCGAGCAGGTCCGCCAGGTCGTCGTGGTCGAGGCCCTCGGTCGCCGCGAGCAGTTCCTCGGGCTGCATCTCGCCGATCAGCTCGGCGCGCACCTCCTCGGACAGCTCGACGAGCACGTCGCCCTCGAACTCGCGGTCGACCAGCTCCCAGACGAGCTCGCGCGGCGCAGGCGGCAGCGACTCGAGCAGCAGCGCGATCTCGGCCGGGTGCATGCCGTTGACCATGCGCTCGGCGCCGCGCAGCGCGCCGCTGGCCAGCGCCGCGCTGATCGCGGCGAGCCGCGAGCTGCGGTCGGTCTTCTGCTTGACGGTCTCGGTCGCCACGCGCGGGCCCCGCGTCAGCCCGGCAGCGCGTTGTGGCGGACGAGCAGCCG
>JBFGAO010000097.1:0-5311 GCA_041568095.1 Steroidobacteraceae bacterium
CGAGCAGTACGACCTGATAGTGATCGGCGGCGGCAGCGGCGGGCTCGCCTGCGCGCAGCGCGCCGCCGAGCACGGCGCGCGGGTCGCGCTCGCAGAGCCCGGGCCGCTCGGCGGCACCTGCGTCAACGTCGGCTGCGTGCCGAAGAAGCTGATGTGGCATGCGGCGGAACTCGCACAGGGCATCGCCGACGCCGCCGGCTACGGCTTCGCCGTCGACATGCGCGGCCACGACTGGGCGGCGCTGAAGCGGCGCCGCGACGCCTACGTGCAGCGCCTCAACGGCATCTATGCGCGCAACCTCGACAGGCGCGGCGTCCGGCACCTGTCAGCGACGGCGCGACTCGCGGGCCCGGGCGTCGTGCAGGCCGGTGACGAGACGCTGCGCGCGGCACAGGTCGTCGTCGCGACCGGCGGCCGGCCGGTCCTGCCGCCGCTGCCGGGCGCGGAGGCGGGCATCACCTCGGACGGCTTCTTCGCGCTCGACGCGCTGCCGCCATCCGTGGTCGTCGTCGGCAGCGGCTACGTCGCGGTCGAGCTGGCCGGCGTCCTCGCGGCGCTCGGGTCGAAGGTCACGGTCGTGATCCGCCACGACCGCGTGCTGCGCAGCTTCGACGAGATGCTGTCGGCGGCGCTGATGGAGGCGATGCGCGCGGACGGCATCACGATCGTGGACCGGGCCGTGCCGCGCTCGCTGGCTGGCAGCCCCGGCGCGCTGGTGCTGGAGCTCGAGGACGGGCGCCGCGTCGGGCCGGCCGCGACGCTGCTGTGGGCGGTCGGGCGCCGTCCCAATGTCGAGGACCTCGGGCTTGACGCGGCCGGCGCCGCGCTGGACGCGGACGGGCACGTCGCGACGGACCTGCGGCAGCGCACCGCGGTCGAGGGCCTGCACGCGATCGGCGACGTGACCGGGCGCGCGGCGCTGACGCCGGTCGCGATCGCGGCCGGCCGCCGGCTCGCCGACCGGCTGTTCGGCGGCATGCCGGACCGCCACCTCGACTACCGGCTGATCCCGACGGTGATCTTCACGCACCCGCCGATCGGCACGGTCGGCCTGACCGAGGCCGACGCGCGCAGCGAGTACGGCGAGGCGGTCACGGTGTTCCGCTCGTCGTTCGTGCCGCTCTACCATGCGCTGACCGAGCACCGCAGGCGCGCCGAGATGAAGCTCGTGACCGTCGGCGACGAGCGGCGCATCGTCGGCCTGCACGTGATCGGCGCCGGCGCCGACGAGATGCTGCAGGGCTTCGCGGTCGCGGTCCGGATGGGGGCGACCAAGGCGGACTTCGACGACACGGTCGCGATCCACCCGACCAGCGCCGAGGAATTCGTGACGATCCGCTGACATGGACCTCAGGAAAT
The DNA here is from genome assembly GCA_041568095.1 of Steroidobacteraceae bacterium. Lineage (GTDB taxonomy): Bacteria > Pseudomonadota > Gammaproteobacteria > Steroidobacterales > Steroidobacteraceae > SCUD01. The sequence goes on from JBFGAO010000097.1 coordinate 1,360, forward strand.
TCGGCGACTGGGAACCGGTGCTGGGCGCGCGCGTCTGGGTGGACCCGCGCGCGACCGTGATCGGGCGGGTCACGCTCGGCGACGACGTGTCGCTGTGGCCCGGCGCGGTGCTGCGCGGCGACGTGCAGCGCATCGAGATCGGCGCGCGGACCAGCATCCAGGACGGCAGCATCGTCCACGTCGCGAGCGCGCGGCTCGGCGGCGGCGACGGCACGCCGACCGTGACCGGGCCCGACTGCACGGTCGGGCACGGCGTGATCCTGCACGCCTGCACGATCGGCCGCCTGTGCCTGGTCGGCATGGGTGCGGTGCTGATGGACGGGGTCGTCGCGGGCGACGAGGTCATCGTCGGCGCCGGCAGCGTCGTGCCGCCGGGCCGGCAGCTGCCGTCGCGGACCGTCTGGGTCGGCAACCCGGCGCGGCAGCTCCGCGCAGTCACGGACCGCGAACTGGCACAGCTGCGCGAGTCGGCCGCGCACTACGTCGCGCTGAAGGACCGCTACCTGTCGGGAACCTAGAGCCGCTCGAGCGCCTCGAGCACCGGCCGGGTCTCGGGGCGCTTGCCGGTCCACAGCAGGTAGGCCTCCGCCGCCTGCTCTACCAGCATCCCCCAGCCCTTGCGCGCCTGCGCGGCGCCGCGCTCGCGCGCCCAGCGCACGAAGGCGGTGTCGCTGCGCCCGTAGGCCATGTCGTAGCAGACGGTCTTCGGCCCGATCGCCTGCGGCGGCAGTGCCGGCACGTCGCCGGCGAGGCTCGCGGCCGTCGCGTTGATGACGATGTCCCAGGGCCGGTCGTCGACGTCGTCGAAGCCGCAGGCCGAGATCTCGCCCAGGTCGGCGAACTCCTCGCACAGCATCACGGCGCGCCCGAGCGTCCGGTTGGCGATCCTGAGCTCGCGCGGCTCCTGCTCCAGCAGCGGCGCAAGCACGCCGCGCACGGCGCCGCCGGCGCCGAGGATCAGCAGGCGCGAGCCGGTCACGGCGACCTCGAGGTTGCGGACCAGGTCGGTCACGATGCCGACGCCGTCGGTGTTGTCGCCGACCAGCGTCGAGCCGTCGCTGCAGTAGATCGTGTTGACGGCACGGGCGCGCTCGGCGCGCGAGGACAGCTCGTTGACGATCTCGGCCGCGGCCGGCTTGTGCGGCAGCGTCACGTTGGCGCCGGCGCCGCCCTGCACGAAGAAGTCCAGCAGCGCGCCGCGGAACTCGGCGGGCGGCACGTCGCGCAGCTTGTAGTCGATCTCGTGGTCGAACTGCCGTGCGAACAGGCCGTGGATGAACGGCGACCAGCTGTGGCCGACCGGGTGGCCGAACAGCACGTAACGACTGGGTCCTCCGGCATCGGCCAAGGCTCAGGCCTCCCTGATCCAGCGAGCAGCCCGCCCGGCATGGTAACTCAGGATCGCGTCGGCGCCGGCGCGGCGCAGGCAGGTCAGGCTCTCGAGCACGGCCTGCCGCTCGTCCAGCCAGCCCTGCGCGGCGGCGGCGGCCAGCATCGCGTACTCGCCGCTGACCTGGTAGGCGAAAACCGGCACGCCGTAGCGGTCCTTGATCCTGCGGATCACGTCCAGGTACGGCAGCCCGGGCTTGACCATGACGATGTCGGCGCCCTCGTCGAGGTCCAGCGCGACCTCGCGCAGCGCCTCGTCCGAATTTGCCGGGTCCATCTGGTAGCCTTTCTTGTCGGCCTTGCCGAGGCTGGCCGCGGAGCCCACCGCGTCGCGGAACGGCCCGTAGAAGCAGGACGCGTACTTGGCCGCGTAGGACAGGATGCGCGTGTCGCGGTGGCCGTCCTGCTCGAGCGCGTCGCGGATCGCGCCGATCCGGCCGTCCATCATGTCCGACGGCGCGACGATGTCGGCGCCGGCCGCCGCCTGCATCCGCGCCTGCCGGACCAGCGCCTCGACCGTCTCGTCGTTGAGCACGCGGCCCGCACCGTCGACGATGCCGTCCTGGCCGTGCGAGGTGTAGGGATCGAGCGCGACGTCGGCGATGACGCCCAGGCCCGGCAATTCCCGCTTCAGCGCTGCGACGACCCGCGGCACCAGGCCCTCGGGATTCCAGGCCTCGCGGCCGTCGGGGGTCTTGAGCCCGGCGTCGACGACCGGGAACAGCGCGATGGCCGGGATGCCGGCCTCGGCAAGCGCCGCGGCCTCGCGCAGCAGCAGGTCGGGGCTCAGCCGCTCGATGCCCGGCATCGACGCGACCGGCTCCCTGCGCTTGCTGCCCTCCAGCACGAACAGCGGCTGGATCAGGTCGTCCGGAGACAGCCGGGTCTCCCGGACCAGCCGGCGGGAGAATTCGTCGCTGCGCATGCGCCGGAGCCGGGTCCGGGGGAAATTGCCTGTGGCTCGATGGCCCATGAAGATCCTGACCCGGCGCTGGCTGGGGTAGAGTCGCCCGAGGTAAACGGAATAAATCCCGACGATGCACGGTCTTTATACATGAACCGCAGCACAGGCGGAACGGACGCAGTTCAGCGTTTCGAGCGGCTGTGCGCGTGCTGGCGGCCGGACCTGCTGAGGTTCGCGTTCTGGCTGGGGCGGGACCGGCAGCTGGCCGAAGACGTCGTGCAGGAGGCCCTGTTGCGAGCCTGGAAGTCCTTCGATGCGCTGGAGGACGATGCCCGCGCGAAGAGCTGGCTGCTGACGATCGTGCGCCGCGAGTTCGCGCGGACCTTCGAGCGCAAGCGCCTCGAGGTCACCGACCTCGACGCGCTGGTGGCGGCGGAGGCCGAGGTGCTCGCCGCCGAGGACGATGCGGCGCTGGCCGAGTTGCGGCGCGAGATGTTCCGGCTCGACGACGACTACCGCGAGCCGCTGGTATTGCAGGTATTGATGGGCTACACGACGCAGGAAATCGCCGACCACATGGGCCTGCAGCAGGGCACCGTGCTGACGCGCCTGTACCGCGCACGGCAGCGGCTGCGCCGGGTGCTGGGCGGCGGCGACGACGGGGAGCCGCAGTGAACTGCCTGGAATTCCGCCGCCGGGTCGGCGCCGAGCCGGCCGCCGACGACCGCGAACTCGCGGCGCACCGGGCCGGCTGCGCCGCCTGCGCGCGCTACCAGGACGAGCTGCTCGCGCTGGATGCGCTGCTGCTGCGGGCGCTGCAGGTGGACCTGCCGCGCGCCGCGCCGCGGCCGGCCGCCGCGCCGCCGCGGCTGCGATGGATGGCGCTGGCGGCCAGCCTGCTGCTGGCGGTCGCGGTCGGCTTCGGGCTGTGGGTCAGCTCGCCGCGCCCGTCGCTGGCGCGCGAGGTGATGGGCCACGTGCTGCACGAACCCTTCGCGCTGCAGGCAGCCGGGGCCGTCGACGCGGCGAGCATCGAGGGGATCCTCGGCCCGACCGGGACGCGGCTGCAGCCCGGGCTCGGCGACGTGACCTTCGCGGCCAACTGCCTGTTCGAGGGCCGGGTCGTGCCGCACCTCGTCGTGCAGATGGAACAGGGACCGGTGACGGTGCTGCTGCTGGAGCACCGCCGGGTCAGCGAGCCGACGCGGCTCGCGGAACAGGGATACGCCGGCGTGGTCCTGCCCGCGCCGCGCGGCAGCATTGCGATCGTTGGCCGGGAACTCACGGACCTGGATGCGGTCGCCAAGCAGGTGTTCGAGGCGGTGGAGTGGGGCGGCTGAGCCGCATCGGGCCACCATGGCACAACAGTAGGAGATTCAACCCATGAGCAATCGAGTCATCAGGAAGCCCGTTGCGCTCGCCATCGGCGCGGCGCTTGCGACCTCGCTGGCAGCCGCCGGCGCGGCGCAGGCCAGTTCCTTCGGCATCAACGCGCTGGGCGCCGGCTACATGCTCGCCGCCGGCGGACACGGCGGCGACAAGGCCAAGGAAGGCAAGTGCGGCGAAGGCAAGTGTGGCGGCGACAAGGCCAAGGCCGAGGGCAAGTGCGGCGAAGGCAAGTGTGGCGGCGACAAGGCCAAGGCCGAGGGCAAGTGCGGC
>JBFGAO010000098.1:0-5308 GCA_041568095.1 Steroidobacteraceae bacterium
ACAGCGTGGCCGCCGCGACGATGGCCGGGTCGGTGATCTCCACGCCATGGTGCACCTCGTAGCGCTCACTCAAGCCGCGCAGGATGGCGATGGTGTCCTCGACGCTCGGCTCGTCGACCAGCACCTTCTGGAAGCGCCGCTCGAGCGCCGCGTCCTTCTCGACGTGCCTGCGGTACTCGTCCAGCGTCGTCGCGCCCACGCAGTGCAGTTCGCCACGCGCCAGCGCCGGCTTCAGCATGTTGCCGGCGTCCATCGAGCCCTCGGCCTTGCCCGCGCCGACCACCGTGTGCAACTCGTCGACGAACAGGATCACGCGGCCTTCCTGCTTCGCGAGCTCGTTCAGCACGCCCTTCAGGCGCTCCTCGAACTCGCCGCGGAACTTGGTGCCGGCGATCAGCGCGCCCATGTCCAGCGCGAGGATCCGCTTGTCCTTCAGTCCCTCCGGCACCTCGCCGTTGACGATGCGCTGCGCGAGCCCCTCGACGATCGCGGTCTTGCCGACGCCCGGGTCGCCGATCAGCACCGGGTTGTTCTTGGTCCGGCGCTGCAGCACCTGGATCGTCCGGCGGATCTCGTCGTCGCGGCCGATCACCGGGTCGAGCTTGCCGGCGGTCGCGCGCGCGGTCAGGTCAAGCGTGAACTTGTCCAGCGCGCCGCGCGCCTCCTCGGCGTTCGGGTCCTGGACCTTCTCGCCGCCGCGCAGGTCGGTGACCGCCTTGTCCAGCGCGCCCTTGACCGCGCCGCTGTCGCGCAGGACCTTGCCGAGCGCGCCCTTGTCCTCGGCCGCGGCCAGCACGAACAGCTCGCTCGAGATGTACTGGTCGCCGCGCTGCTGCGCGAGCTTGTCGGTCACGTTCAGCAGCCGGCCGAGGTCGTTGGAGACGTGCACCTCGCCCGGCCGTCCCTCGACGCTCGGCAGCCGGTCGAGCTGCTCGAGCAGCCGCGAGCGCAAGAGGTTGACGTTGACGCCGGCCTTGTCGAGCAGCGGGCGCACGGTGCCGCCCTGCTGGTCCACGAGCGCCAGCATCAGGTGCAGCGGCTCGATGAACTGGTGGTCGCGGCCGACCGCCAGCGACTGCGCGTCGGCGAGCGCAAGCTGGAAGCGGGATGTCAGGCGGTCCATGCGCATCGCCGGGCTCCGGATTCAGTGACTGCCCTGTCCATGAGGCCGCCGGGCCGGCATTTCAAGCCGCCGCGGCGGCCCGGCCCCGGCTCAGTGGGCCAGGTCGTGGCTCAGGAAGATCACCAGGATGCCGACCGCGATCAGCACGACCTGCTGCACCGAGGTGCGCGCGTCCACCCGCCGGTGCAGGCCGGGGATCAGGTCCGCGACCGCGACGTACAGGAAGCTCGCCGCGGCGATCGCCAGCGCATACGGCAGCGCCTCCAGCGCCTCCGACAGCACGAACCAGGCGACGGCCGCACCGGCGACCGAGGTCAGGCTCACCAGCACGTTCAGCGCCAGCGCGCGGCGCCGGCCCATGCCGCCGTTCAGCAGGATCGCGAGGTCGCCGATCTCCTGCGGGATCTCGTGCGCGAACACGGCGATCGCGGTCACGAAGCCGAGGTGGATGTCGGTCATGAACGCCGCGGCGACCAGCACGCCGTCCAGCGCATTGTGGAAGCCGTCGCCCCACAGGATCAGCGTCGCCGAGGCGCGGTCGCGGTGGTGGTCCTGCGGCGTGTGCGCCTCGCAGAGATCGTGGTGGCAGTGCCGCCACAGCACCAGCTTCTCGAGCACGAAGAACGCGATGATGCCGGACACCAGCGCGAGCCCGACCGCATGCGTGCGGCCGGGGCCGGCGCCCTCGATCGCATGCGGCAGCAGGGCCAGCAGCGCGGCACCCAGCAGCGCGCCGGTCGCGAAGCTGACCAGGTGCGGCAGCATCGCATCGCGCCGCGCCTTGGGCAGCAGCACGAACAGCCCCGCGATCAGCGCCGACATGGCACCGGCGGCGGCGGTGACGGCAAGAATCAGGGCAAAGGTCGACAAGGCTCCCCCCGCGTCCAGGCGCGACAGCCTACACCAGCGGCCCGGCGATCCGCCTCAGTCCAGCCAGACCATCGTCGCCATGCGGCCAGTCGCGCCGTCGCGGCGATAGGAGTAGAAGCGCGCCGCGTCGCTGAAGGTGCACAGCCCGCCGCCGTGGATTGCGGTCACGCCGGCGGCAGCCAGCCGCCGCCGCGCGAGGCCCTCGAGGTCCGCCTGCCAGCGACCCGCACGCCCGGCACGAAAATGCGTTGCCGCGCCAGGGTCGCCCGACGTGAAGGCCGCGCGCACCTCGTCACCGACTTCGAATGCGTCCGCGCCGATCGCCGGGCCGAGCCAGGCCAGCAGCGAATGCGGGGGCACCCCCAGCGCCGCGATCGTCGCCTCGAGCACGCCGGCTGCCAGGCCGCGCCAGCCGGCATGGGCGACGCCGACGCAATCGCCGTCGCCCTGCGCGAACAGCACCGGCAGGCAATCGGCTGTCAGCACGACGCAGACCCGGCCTGGCCCGGTCGCGATGCTGGCATCGGCCATCGCTGCGCTGCCGTCACGCGCAACGGTCGTGCCATGCACCTGCTGCAGCCAGGCCGGCTCGGCCGGCAGGCCGAGCGCGGTGGCGACGCGGCGGCGGTTCTCGGCGACGGCGGCCGGATCGTCACCGACATGGGCCGCGAGGTTCAGCGATGCATGCGGGCCGGTGCTGACACCGCCCCTGCGCGTCGTCACTGCGGCACGCACCGATGCCGGGGCCGGCCAGTCGGGCTGCAGCAGCCACTGCGGCTTCGTCACGGCCCGCCCTCGCCGGCCACCGTTGCCAGGTCTTCCTGCAGCGCCGCGACCAGCTCCGCGAAATCGGCGGGCAGCGGCGACTCGACCGTCATGGTCCGGCCGCTTTCCGGGTGCGGGAACTCCAGCCGCGCGGCGTGCAGCGCCTGGCGCCGGAAGCCGCGCAGCAGGTCGCGCAGGCGCTCGCCGGCGCCGCGCGGGATCAGGAGCCGGCGCCCGTAGACCTGGTCGCCGACCAGCGGGTAGCCCGCATGCGCCAGGTGCAGGCGGATCTGGTGCGTGCGGCCGGTCTCCAGCAGCACGCGGACCCAGGTGTGCGCGCGGAACCGCTGCAGCACCCGGTAATGGGTCACGGCCTCGCGCCCGTCGGCGCGCACGCTCATGCGCAGCCGGTCGACCGGGTGGCGCTCGATCGGCGCGTCGACGGTGCCGCCGCCGGTCATGACGCCGACGCAGACGGCCTGGTATTCGCGGTGGATCTCGCGCGCCGCCAGCAGCTCCGTCAGCCGGCGGCAGGCCGCCTCGCTGCGCCCGACCAGCAGCAGCCCGCTGGTGTCCTTGTCGAGCCGGTGCACGATGCCGGCCCGCGGCAGGCGCGCGAGCGCCGGATCGTGGGCCAGCAGCGCGTTCTGCAGCGTGCCGGCCGGGTTGCCGGCGCCCGGGTGGACCACCAGCCCGGCCGGCTTGTCGACGACCAGCAGGCTGTCGTCCTGCCAGGCGATCGCGAGCGGGATGCGCTGCGGCTCCAGCGGCACCGCGTCGTCGATCTCCGCGTCGATGCGGACCAGCTCGCCGCCGGCGACGGTGTCGCGCGGTCGCGGCACCATGCCGTCCACGCTGACCTGCCCGGCATCGATCCAGCGTTTCAGGCGCGAGCGCGAATGCTCCGGCAAGGCCTCGGCCAGCGCCTGGTCGAGCCGGCGCCCGGCCGCCTCCGGCGGCAGCCGCAGTTCGAGCTGGATGCGGGTGGAACTCATCCGGGTCGGGAAGGGTCTGGAGCCGGTATACTGCGTCGATCCAGCTGACGGGGTCCAGTCCCTTGCACCAGAGAATGACGACGGCGCGCGTGCTTGCTGCCGCGTGCCTGGCGCTGATCCTCGCCGCCTGCGGCGGCCGCGACCGCGCCGCCGAGCAGCTCGCGCCCGAGAAACTGTACGAGCAGGCGAACCGGATGATGCTGTCCGGCGACCACCGCAATGCCGTGCGCTACTACGAGGCGCTCGAGGCACGCTACCCGTTCAGCACGCAGGCCCGGCAGGCGCGCCTGGACCTGATCTACTCCTATTACCGCAGCCGGCAGGCGGAGTCTGCGGTCGACGCCGCCGACCAGTTCATCCGCGAGAACCCGACACACCCGCGCGTCGACTACGCCTGGTACATGAAGGGCCTCGTCTACTTCGAGCGCTCGCCGAACTTCCTCGAGCGCTGGACGCGCACCGACCTGACCGAGCGCCCGCCGCAGGACGTCCGGCGCTCCTTCCAGGCCTTCGCGACGCTGATCGAGCGCTTCTCGGACAGCGAGTACGCGCATGACGCGCGCGCACGGATGGTGCACCTGCGCAACCGGCTGGCCGACTACGAGGTCCACGTCGCCGACTACTACCTGCGGCGCGGCGCCAACGTCGCCGCGCTGGCGCGGGCGCGCTACTGCATCGAGAACTACGACGGCGCGCCGTCGGTGCGCGACGCGCTGGACGTGATGATTGCCGCCTACGACGCGCTCGGCATGACCGACCTCGCCGAGCGCTCGCGCGCCGTATACGCGCTGAACTACCCGGACGGACGGCCGGCGCGCAAGGCGAAGCGCAGCTGGTGGCGCATCTGGTAGCGGCCGGGGCGCCTCAGGACTCGCCGGGCCGGTAGCCCGACGTGATCGGGTAGCGCCAGTCGCGGCCGAATGCGCGGCGGCTGACGCGCACACCGGGCGGGGCCTGCCGCCGCTTGTACTCGTTGCGCTTGACCATCTCGAGGACCTGCACGACGGTCGCGCGCGGATAGCCCAGCGCGACGATCTCGTCCACGTGCCGGTCCGCCTCGATGAAGGCCTCGAGGATCGGGTCGAGCACGTCGTAGGGCGGCAGCGCGTCGGTGTCGAGCTGGCCCTCGCGCAGCTCCGCGGTCGGCGGACGGTCGATGATCCGCTGCGGGATCACGGCCGACTGCGCATTGCGCCAGCGCGCCAGCGCCCAGACGAGCGTCTTGCTGCAGTCCTTGATCGGCGCGAAGCCCCCGGCCATGTCACCGTACAGCGTCGCGTAGCCGACCGACATCTCGCTCTTGTTGCCCGTCGTCAGGACCATCCGGCCGGTCTTGTTCGAGATCGCCATCAGCAGCATGCCGCGACAGCGCGCCTGCAGGTTCTCCTCGGCCGAGTCCGGCGCGAGGCCGCGGAACTCGCGCTCGAGCGCCGCCAGCGTCGCCTGGAACATGCCCTCGATCGGGATCACCGAGTAGCGCACGCCCAGCGCGCGCGCCATGGCCGCGGCGTCCTTCTCGGACACCGACGACGTGAACCGCGACGGCATCATCACC
>JBFGAO010000099.1:0-5209 GCA_041568095.1 Steroidobacteraceae bacterium
CGGCCTTGCGGCGCTGGCCGGCATGGCCTGGTGGCTGTTCCGGGTCGCGACGCCGCGCCCGGCCGGTTAACATCAGGGCGCCCATGCGCGCCCTTGCTGCGATCGCCCTGCTGCTGCTGTCACCGCTGCCCGCGGCGGCGGCCGACCCGCCGCCGCTGCTGATCCGCGGCGCGATGCTAGTCACGATGGACGAGGCCGGCACGCTGCCGGACCGCGACCTGCTGGTGCGCGAGCGCCGCATCGCACGCATCGCGCCCGCCGGCACCATCGAGCCACCGCCGGGCACTGTCGTCGTCGACGGCCGCGGCCGCTGGCTGGTCCCCGGGCTCACCGAGGGCCATGCCCATGTGCCGGGGCCGCAGCCGGAGGGCTGGGCCGAGGAGGTGCTGCTGCTGTACGTCGCGCACGGCGTCACGACCGCGCGCAGCATGCTGGGCCACCCCTCGCACCTCGACCTGCGGCAGCGCATCTCCGACGGCGAACTGCTGGGCCCGCGCCTGTACCTGTCGGGTCCTTCGCTGAACGGCAACAGCGCGCCGGACGCCGCGACGGCCACGCAGATGGTGCGCGAGCAGCATGCGGCAGGCTACGACTTCCTGAAACTGCACCCGGGCCTGAAGCGCGAGGTCTTCGACGCGATCGTCGCGAGCGCCCGCGAGGCGGGCATCCCGTTCTCCGGCCACGTCTCCGACGACGTCGGCATCACGCGCGCGCTGCAAGCCCGGCAGTCCGCGATCGATCACCTCGACGGCTACCTGCAGGCGCTGGCCGACGAGCGCTGCCTCGGCGGCAGTGTCGCGCCGGGTTTCTTCGGCATCGGGCTCACCGACTGCGCACGCGAGTCGCGGATCCCGGCCGTGGTCGCCGCGACCCGCGACGCCGGCACCTGGATGGCCCCGACCCAGATCCTGATCGAGCAATGGGCGGAGCCGCCTGCGGCCGCGGAACTGCGCGCGCGGCCGGCCGTGCGCTACCTGCCGGAGGCCGTCGTCGGGCAGTGGATCGCGGCGCGCGAGCGCTTCCTCGGCCTGCCGGGCAGCATGGAACTGCCGCGGCGCTTCGTCGCGCTGCGCCGTGAGCTGCTCCGGCAGATGCACGCCGCCGGCGTGCCCATCCTGCTCGCCTCCGATGCGCCGCAGGTCTTCAACGTGCCCGGCGACTCGGCGCTCGCGGAACTGGAGCTGTACGGCGAGATCGGCCTGTCGCCGGCCGACGCGCTGGCCACCGGCACTGTCAACGCCGCGCGCTTCTTCGGCGCCGGGCAACTGTTCGGCCGCATCCGCGAGGGGCTCGAGGCCGACCTGCTGCTGCTGTCGGCCGACCCGCTAGCGGACCTGTCGGCGCTGCGCCGCCTCGAGGGCGTCGCGCTGCGCGGGCGCTGGCTGCCGGCGGCGGATCTGCAACGCCGCCTCGACGATCTCGCCGCGCGGCATCACCGGGGAGAGTGAGCGTGGAATACCTGCCCATCCTGGCATTCGCCGCGGTCGCCGCGTGGCTGCTGTACCGGGTGATCCGCCATGGCGGCGTCAAGGGCGCCGTGTTCGGCAGCCGCATCCTCGAGACCCACGGCGAGATCGAGCCGTCACGCCGCGGCCTGACCGCGACCGCGGTAAAGGTGCACAGCATCGAGTCGGATTCCGTGGAGCCCGACGTTGGCCTGGAACTGGTCAGCCGCGGCGGCGGCAAGTACCACATGACGCCGGTGCGGCTGAGCCGTGCAGAAGCGCGCCGGCTCGCGCAGCTGCTGCAGCAGGCGACTGGCCAGGGCGCCTGAGCCGACGCGATGCAGCCCCGCATCAGCCTGCTGGCGGCCACGCTGCCTGCGCTGCTCGTCCTGGCCGGCTGCGTCTCGTCGCAGCCGCGGGAACCCGTGGCGGAACTCCCCGCCCGCGGCGCTGTCATGATCCGGATCCGCAACCTGAGCAACCGCGACTTCGACGAGGTGACGGTGGGTTTTCCCGAGCAGACCGAGTCCTGGGGCGCGCTCGCGGCCGGGGCCGCGACGGCATACCGCGCGGTCAGCATCGCCTACCGCTACGCCTACATCGACGCGCGCCGCGGACCCGAGCGCTACCTGCTGCAGCCGATCGACTACGTCGGCGAGCGGGCGCTGCCGCCCGGGCGTTACACCTATGAGTTGCGCGGCCGCTTCGGCGACGGCGCCGGCGGCGGCAACCTGCGCATGACACTGCGCGTGGACCGGAACAAGGAGTAAGCCGATGAATTCCCCCTCGCTGCCGAGACGACTGCTGCCCGGCGCGCTGCTCGCGCTGGCCCTGATGCAAGGGCCGGTGCCGGCCGTCGCAGCGGAAGGCTGCATCGCGGTGATCGGCACCGGCTCGGTCGGCGGCACGCTGGGGCCGCGCTTCGCCGGCGCCGGCGAGCGCGTCGTCTACGGCTCGCGCGATCCGGACGACGAGCGCGTCGCGTCGCTGGTCGCGCGCACCGGCAACGGTGCGAGCGCACTGGAGCCGCCCGCTGCGGCGCAGGCCTGCAACACGATCCTGCTCGCGACCCCGTGGCCGCCGCTGCAGGAGATGCTGGCTTCCTTCGGGGACCTCACCGGCAGGCTGATCATCGATGCGACCAACCCGCTGTACATCCGCGGCGGGCGCGAGCATGCCTACGAGGTGCCCGGCGGCGTGGCCGGCGCCGAGTTCGTGCAGTCGCTGGCGCCGGGTGCGCAGGTCGTCAAGGCCTTCAACACGGTCAACTACCGCGTGATGGCGCACCCGTCGCTCGCGGGCGGCCCGGTCAGCGTGCCGCTGTCCGGCGACGACCCGTCGGCCAAGGCCCGCGTCGCGGCGCTGGTCTCGGCCATCGGCCTCGAACCGGTCGACGTCGGGCCGCTGCGCACGGCGCGCTACACCGAGGCGATGGCACTGCTGTACGTGAGCCGGCTCGCCAGCCGCGCGCGACCCTACGAGTTCTACCTGCGGCCGCACCCGGCGGACTGAGCGGCCGGCCGCGCCCTCAGGCCGTGCCGTCGGGGATCACGGCGGTCGCCTCGATCTCGACCTTGGCGCGCGCCTCCACCAGCGCGCTGACCTCGACGACAGACATTGCAGGGAAGTGCCTGCCGAGCACGGCGCGGTAGGCCTCGCCGACCTCGCGGATCGTCGCGAGGTACTCGTCGCGGTCCGTGATGAACCAGGTCAGCCGCACCAGGTGCTCGGGCCGCCCGCCCGCCTCGGCGAGCACGGCGACGACGTTCGCGAGCGCCTGCCCCAGCTGCGCGGCCAGCTGGTCGCTGTGGAAGCGGCACTGGTCGTCCCAGCCGACCTGCCCCGCGATGAACACGAGCCGACCGCGCGCGGCGATGCCGTTTGCGTAGCCCTTCGGCCGGTCCCAGCCCGGCGGCTGCAGCACCTGGTGCGTCATCGTCCCTCCGTCACTTCAGCAGCCTGCGGCCGATGATCAGGCGCTGCACCTCGCTCGCGCCCTCGTAGATGCGCAGCGCGCGGATCTCGCGGTACAGCCGCTCGACCGCCTCGCCCTGCACGACGCCGCGGCCGCCGAACATCTGCAGCGCGCGGTCGATGACCTGCTGCGCGGTCTCGGTCGCCGCGAGCTTCGCCATCGCCGCGGCCACCCGCACGTCGGCGCCGCCGTCGCGTCGCCAGGCGGCACGGTAGGTCAGCAGCCGCGCGGCCTCGAGCCCCGTCGCCATGTCGGCGAACGCGGCCTGCGTCAGCTGGAACTCCCCGAGGCTGCGCCCGAACATCCGGCGCTGCCGCGCATGTGCGAGCGCCTCGTCCAGCGCCCGCTGCCCGAATCCCAGCGCCGCGGCCGCGACCGAGGTCCGGAACAGGTCCAGCGTGCGCATCGCGAGCGCGTAGCCGCCGCCCTCGTCGCCGATCAGGCGCGCAGCAGGGATCCGGCAGCCCTCGAGGCGCAGTTCCGCCAGCGGGTGCGGCGCGATGACGTCGATGCGCGTCGCGACCCGGAAGCCCGGGTCGCCGGGCTCGACGACGAAGGCGCTGATGCCGTCGGCGCTGGCGCTGCCGTCGGGCCGCCGGACGGCGGGCTCGGTGCGCGCAAACACGCAGTAGAAGTCCGCGATGCCGCCGTTCGAGATCCAGGTCTTGGCGCCGTCCAGCACATAGTGCGCCCCGTCGCGGCGCGCGCTGCAGGCCAGCGCGGCGACGTCGGAACCGGCCTCGGGCTCGGACAGCGCGAAGGCCGCGATGGACTGGCCCGCCGCGACGCCCGGCAGGTACCGCGCGCGCAGTTCCGGCGAACCGGCGAGCGTCAGCGCGCCGCTGCCGAGTCCCTGCATCGCGAAGGCGAAGTCGGCGAGCCCGTCCCGCCACGCGAGCGTCTCGCGCAGCAGGCAGATCGCGCGCGCGTCGAGTTCCGGCAGCGCTCCGCCGTCCCCGGCGCGCAGGCACCAGCGCAGCAGGCCGGCCTCGCCCAGCGCCGCGACGAGTTCGCGGCAGCGGCGGTCGACGGCATCACGCTGCTCCGGGTGTTCCGTGTCCGCCAGCGCCGCGCGCGCCCAGTCGCCGGCCTGCGCCGCGAGCCTGCGGTGCTCGGCCGCGAAGAACGGCCACTCGAGATGTTCCCTTGCCGCGTCCATCAGTCCCCCTCGAACACCGGCCGCCGCTTCGCTGCGAAGGCCTCGTAGGCGCGGCGGAAGTCCGCGGTCTGCATGCACACGGCCTGGGCCCGCGCCTCGGCCTCGATCGCCTGGTCGATGGCCAGGCTCCACTCCTGGTGCAGCATCGCCTTGGTCATCGCATGCGCGAAGGACGGGCCACTGGCGAGATCGGCAGCGCGGCGTTGCGCCTCGGCGGCCAGTTCGTCCGGCGCGACGATCGCATTGTAGAAGCCCCAGCGCTCGCCTTCGTCCGCGCTGAACGAGCGGCCCGTGAACAGCAATTCGGAGGCCCGTCCCTGGCCGATCAGCCGCGGCAGGATCGCGCAGGCGCCCATGTCGCAGCCGGCCAGGCCGACGCGCGAGAACAGGAAGGCGGTCTTCGCGACCGGTGTCGCGATGCGCAGGTCGGCCGCCATCGCGAGGATCGCGCCGGCGCCGGCGCAGGCGCCGTCCACCGCGGCGATCAGCGGCTGCGGGCAGGCGCGCATCGCCTTGACCAGGTCGCCGGTCATCCGCGTGAAGGCCAGCAGCTCCGGCATCGAGGCCTTCGTCAGCGGGCCGATGATCTCGTGCACGTCGCCGCCGGAGCAGAAGTTGCCGCCGGCGCCG
>JBFGAO010000100.1:0-5195 GCA_041568095.1 Steroidobacteraceae bacterium
AGGCAGGCGCGCATCGCCGCGGCCAGCGTCGCCTTCCCGGATGCGCCGCCCGGCGCCTCGCGGACCTCGTCGAAGCCGAGCGTCGTGAGCTCCGCCACCAGCAGGTCCGTCGTTCCAGGCGCCGCGGTGACGAACAACGTCGCCGTGCTCACCGGTCCAGCTCCAGCAGTTCCGCGTCGCGCGACGGCCGCTCGAGGAAGCGCAGCAGCAGCCGGTACAGGTCGGGGTCGAAGGGCGCCTCGCCGCCGATCTCGACGAGTTCGCGATCGCCAGAGGCCGTGCCGAGGTAGCGCCAGCTGTCGAAGACGTGGATCTCCTCAAGGCCGCGCCAGTCGCGCTCGCGGATGGCGATGCGGCCGGTGAAGGGCCAGTCGCGCAGTTTCAGCCTCGACAACGCGAGCCTCGCGCGCAGCGCATGGCGGGCCGCCGGCTCGGCGCCGACACAGGCGCCGCGGCAGCGGTCCAGTTGCCATCCGATGCAGCCGCCCTCGCCCGGCTCGAGCCCGAGGGCCCGCGCGCACAGCCCGGCATCGCGGACGATGCCGTCCAGTGCCCGCTGCGCGTCGACGCGGCGGCGGAACAGTCCATGGACGCCGTCCGGCGGCGACTCCGGGTCCAGCGCGACGACGCGGGCGCGCAGCGCCTCGTCGCCGCCCTCGAGCGCGATCGCCCACAGCTCGGCGCTGGCGCGCAGCCGCTTGTTCAGCAGCGGCCGGCGCTCCTTGATCAGGCGCGCCTCGGCGAGCAGCGCGCCAAACTCGCCGGCGGTCTCGATCCACTCGACGCGGCGCACGAGCCGCGCGATCTCCTGCTCGCGGCGCTGGCGTGTCGCGCCGAAATGCGACAGCACGCGACTCGCCAGGTTCTTCGCCTTGCCGACGTACAAGAGCGCATCCCCCTCGCCGAGGAACAGGTAGACGCCGGGGCCCTCCGGCAATTCGTCGGCGAGGCCCGGATCCAGCTGCGGCGGCAGCCGCGGCGCACGCAGCAGGTCCGTGACGATGCCGTCCAGTTCGCCCGCGGGCCAGCGCTCACGCGCCAGTTGCAGCAGCCGCGCGAGCACCTGCGCGTCGCCGAGCGCGCGGTGCCGCGCCTTGCACTCGATTCCGTGGCGTTCCATGACCGCGTCCAGGTTGTGGCCGCGCTCGTCCGGCGTCAGCGCCCGCGACAGCCGCACCGTGCACAGCACCGGGGCGCGCAGGCGCCGGCCGAGCCGGCGGAACTCGCTGCGCAGGAAACCGTAGTCGAAGCGCGCGTTGTGCGCGACGAACAGCCGGCCCTCGAGCCGCGACCACAGCTCGTCGGCGATGCCCGCGAACGGCGGCGCATCCGCGACCATCTCGTCGCTGATGCCGGTGAAGGCCTGGATCGCGCGCGGGATGCGCCGGCCCGGGTTGACCAGCGCCGACCATTCCTCGACGACCTGTCCGTCGCGCATCAGCACGACAGCGGCCTCGATGACCCGGTCGCGCAGCGCATGCCCGCCCGTCGTCTCGAGGTCGACGCAGGCGACCTCGCCCGCGAGCGGGGAGTCAGTCCGGGGCACCGTCCAGCGTCAGCAATGGCGAATAAAGGTCTGGCCGGCGGTCGCGGAACACGCCCCAGGCGTGCCGGTAGCGGCGGATCGCGTCGAGGTCGAAGGTCGCCGTCAGCACCTGCTCGCTGCGGTCGTCGGCCTGCGCGACGACCTCGCCGGTGTGGTCGGCGATGAACGAGTGACCGTAGAAGGTCATCTCGACCTGCTGGCCCCGCTCGGTGCCGATCCGGTTCGACGCGACGAGCGGCATCACGTTGGCCGCGGCGTGGCCCTGCATCGTCCGCTGCCAGTGCCAGCGCGAGTCCAGCGACGGGTCGTGCGGCTCCGAGCCGATCGCGGTCGGGTACAGCAGCAGGTCCGCGCCCATCAGCGCCATCGCGCGCGCCGATTCCGGGAACCACTGGTCCCAGCAGACCGCGGCGCCGACCCTGCCGTAGCGCGTCTCGAACACGCGGAAGCCCGTGTCGCCCGGCGAGAAATAGTACTTCTCGTGGTAGCCCGGGCCCTCCGGGATGTGCGACTTGCGGTAGACGCCCAGCACGCTGCCGTCGGCGTCGACCATCGCCAGCGAGTTGAAGTAGGCGTTCTGCGCGCGCTCGAAGAAGGACACCGGCAGCACGACGCCGAGCTCGGCCGCCAGCGCCGAGAATCGCGCGACCGCGGGGTTGTCTCCGACGCTGCGCGCCATCCCGAAGTGCTGCGCGAGGTGCTCCTTGCAGAAGTACGGGGACTCGAACAGTTCCTGGACCAGGATCACGTTCGCGCCCTGCCCGGCCGCCTGCCTGACCAGCTGCTCGGCCTTTGCGATGTTGGCCTCGCGGTCCTCGCCGCAGGCCATCTGGGTCGCCGCCACCGTGACCTTCATGACAGGTCGATCCAGGTCGTCTTGAGCTCGGTGTACTTGTCCATCGCGTGCAGCGACTTGTCGCGGCCGTTGCCGGACTGCTTGAAGCCGCCGAAGGGCACGGTCAGGTCGTCGGCGTCGTAGCAGTTGACGAACACGGTGCCGGCGCGGATCGCGCGTGCAACGCGGTGCGCGGTCGTGATGTCGCGGCTCCAGACCGCAGCGGCGAGGCCATAGTCGACGTCGTTCGCGATCCGGACCGCCTCCTCGGGGTCCTGGAAGCCGATCACGGACAGCACCGGCCCGAAGATCTCCTCGCGCGCGATCTTCATGTCCATCGTGACGCGGTCGAACACGGTCGGCTCGACGAAGTAGCCGCCGCTGTCCTCGCGCGCGCGGCGCCCGCCGATCCGCAGCTGTGCGCCGCCCTTGCGGCCCGCCTCGATGAAGCCGAGGACCGTATCGAGCTGGGCGCTGTCCACGATCGCGCCGAGCCGGGTCTTCGGGTCCAGCGGGTCGCCCGGTACCAGCGAGCGGCCAATCTCGACGATCTTCTCGAGCATCGGCTCGCGGACGGACTCGTGCACGATCAGCCGCGACGCAGCCGAGCACATCTCGCCCTGGTTGAAGAAGATTCCCCAGGCCGCAGCGGTCGCGGCGCGCTCGACGTCGGCGACGTCGGCCATCACGACATTCGGCGACTTGCCGCCGCACTCGAGCCAGACGCGCTTCATGTTCGAGCGGCCGGCGTACTCGAGCATCTTCTTGCCGATCCGCGTCGAGCCCGTGAACGCGACGCAGCCGACGTCCATGTGCAGCGCCAGCGCCTCGCCGGCCGTGTGGCCGAAACCCGGCACGACGTTCAGCACGCCGTCCGGCAGGCCGGCCTCGGCGGCCAGCTCGCCGATCCGCAACGCAGTCAGCGGCGACTTCTCGGAGGGCTTCAGCACGACCGAATTGCCGGTCGCGAGAGCCGGACCGAGCTTCCAGCAGGCCATCAACAGCGGGAAATTCCAGGGCACGATCGCGCCGACGACGCCGACCGGCTCGCGCGTGACCAGTGCCAGCGCGGTCTCGGCGGTCGGCGCGATCTGGTCGTAGACCTTGTCGATCGCCTCGGCATACCAGGCAATGCAGCGCGCGGCGGCCGGCACGTCGATCTTCGTCGAGTCCGTGATCGGCTTGCCCATGTCCAGCGTCTCGGTCAGCGCCAGCTCGTCGCGGTGCTCGCGGATCAGCTCGGCGAAGCGCAGCAGCACCTTCTTGCGCCCGGCCGGCGCCATCCGCGACCAGTGGCCGGCCTCGAAGGCCTGCTTCGCAGCCGCGACCGCCGCGTCGACGTCGGCGCGGTCGCAGGAGGCGACCTGCGCCAGCGTCCGGCCGTTGGCCGGGTTGACGCAGTCGAAGGTCTCGCCGGAAGCGGCCGGCCGGTAGCGGCCGCCGATGAAGGCCTCGGTGCGCAGCGCCAGCTGCGCGGCGCGCTCCTGCCAGTTCACTGACTGCTGTGCCCTGCTCATGTCGGATGGCCCGCCGGAAACCGGCCTACTATCGCAAAAAAGCGGCCACTTCGCCCGCGTGCCTCAGCCCGCCGGCTGTTTCGCCTCGAAGATCGCGTAGCGCTTGCGCGCCGGCTCGACGGTCTCCCAGGTTCCCTTGAAGCCCGCCGGGATCACCCAGGCGTCGCCGGCGCCGAATTGCCAGCGCTTGCCCGCCTCCGAGGTCAGCACGACGCGGCCTTCGAGCAGGTGGCAGAACTCGTGCTCGGTGTACTCGACCTGCCACTTGCCGACGGTGCTCGCCCAGGTGCCAGCGAAGAACTGGCCGCTGTCGTCGCTGTAGTAATTCCTGACCGTTGTCTTCGGCTCGCCCTTCAGGATGCGGTCAGCAGGCGGGGACGATTCCTCGGCGGCAGCATTGCGACGGAAATCCACGATCGCCGGAACAGGCATGCGATCCTCCCGGCCGCGCGGGCCGCGTTGCACTGTGCAGAGAGTATTCGATTGTGGCCGATCGCGCTTGGCACGCAACGACGCAGAGGCGTAGGATGAAATCGCCGCCCGCCGCAAGTGCGCGGCGGGCCCGAACCGGAGGGTCGGGCATGACGAAGCCCCTGCCGCCAGTCATCGGCAACTGGTACTCGTACCGTGACAGCGGCGATGTGTTCCAGGTCGTGGCGCTGGACGAGGACTCCGGCACGGTCGAGATCCAGGATTTCGACGGCGCCGTGGACGAACTCGACTTCGACGAGTGGAAAATGCTCCGCGTCGAGGCCGCGGCACCCCCGGAGGACTGGAGCGGGCCCGTCGACGACGTCGAGCAAGACGACCTCGGCTACACGGACCTCGAGCAGGACGGCGAGCCCGACCCGCTGGAATCCGCGACTACGACCTGGGAGGAGATTGTCGAGGACGACGATCTCGAGGAAATCCCCGACACCGTGATCGCGCGCCAGGGACTGGAGCGGCGCGATCACTGACCCGGCGTCCTACAACGGCGGCAGCACCACCGGCCGGTAGCCGTGCTTGCGCGGCACCGGCGACTTGAATCCCGCCGGCTTCAGCACCAGCACGTCGCAGGGCAGCTGGTCGATGACGCGCTCCGCCGTGCTGCCGATGAACAGCCGCTTCAGGCCGCTGCGCGAGACTGCCCCCATCACGACGATCCCGGCCTCGGTCTTCCCGGCGACGTCGACGATCTCCTCGGCGGCGCTGCCGGCACGCAGGTGGCGGCGGCGGTCGGGCAGGTCGTAGCGCCTGACCAGCCGGTCGAAGGCCTTGCGCACCTGCGCCAGCTGCTGCTCGGAGATCTTCGCCG
>JBFGAO010000101.1:0-5174 GCA_041568095.1 Steroidobacteraceae bacterium
CCAGCGCGTCGGGCGTGTGCGCGTAGTCGACGATCGCGAGCGGGCCGCCCGGCAGCGCGATCGCCTCCATGCGCCCGGGCGGCGCGCCGCAGCCGGCCAGCGCCGCGAGCGCGCGGTCCGCGTCGAAGTCCCAGGCCAGCAGCACGCCCAGCACGACCGCCAGGTTCTCGGCGTTGAAGCGGCCGACCAGCGGCGAGGCCAGCCGGCGCCGCCCGAAATGCCCCGCCAGCTCCAGCTCGAGGCCGCCAGCGCCGGCCTGCACGCCGGTCACGTGCACGAAACGCGGCGCGGCGGGCGCGTCGCCGCCGACCGCGACGGCCGTCAGCGCGACACCCTGCGGCAGCGCCGCGGCGTAGCGCGCACCGGCAGCGTCGCCGGTGTTGATGACCGCATGCGCGACGCCGGGCTGCGCGAACAGCCTGGCCTTCGCGGCCTCGTAGCGCTGCATCGTGCCGTGGTAGTCGAGGTGGTCGCGGCTCAGGTTCGTGAACGCCGCGACCTGCAGCCGCAGCCCGTCGATGCGGCCCTGGTCCAGCGCATGCGAGGAGACTTCCATCGCGACGTGGGTCGCACCGTCGTCGAGCAGCTGCCGCAGCCGGCGGTGCAGCGCGACGACGTCCGGCGTCGTCAGGCCGGCGTCGGCCAGCCGCGGCGGCAGGCCGGCGCCCAGCGTGCCGACATAGGCGCCGCGCGCGGCGAGCCGGCCTGCCGCGCTGGCCAGCAGCCAGGCGCAGGTCGTCTTGCCGTTGGTGCCGGTCACGCCGGCGACCGCGAGTGCCGCGGACGGCTCGCCGTAGAAGCGGTCCGCGAGGCTGCCGAGTCGCCGCCGCAACCCGTCGACCCGGACACTGGCGAGGCCCTCGGCCTCGGGCCCGGGCCGGCGGCCCTCGGCCGGGTCCCACAGCAGCGCGCGCGCGCCGCGGCGGCGCGCCTCGGCGACGTGATCGAGGCCATGCCCGCTGGCGCCGCGCAGCGCGACGAAGGCGTCGCCGTCGCCGAGCTGACGGGAGTCCATCGCCAGGCCGCTGACGACGCGCGGCGGCGCCGCGGCGACGCCCGCCAGCAGCCGGTCCAGCGGCATGCCGGCCGCGCTCACGGCGCGGCTCCCGCGACCAGCGCCGGCGCGACCTGCGAGAGGTCGTCCGGCGCGACCGACATCAGCCGCAGCGCGCCGGACATCACGGCGCTGAACACCGGGGCCGCGACCTCGCCGCCGTAGTACTGGCCGCCGCCCGGCTCGTCGATCATCACGATCGCGGCCAGCCGCGGCCGCGAAGCCGGTACGACGCCGCCGAACACCGCGAGGTAGCGGTCGGTCGAGTAGCCGCCCGCGGTCGCCTTCCACGCGGTGCCGGTCTTGCCGGCGACGCGGTAGCCGGGCACGGCGGCCTTGCTGCCGGTGCCGCCGGGCAGCACGGCAGTCTCGAGCAGGCCGATCAGGTCGCGTGCGACGCGCTCGGGCAGCGCGCGCTCCGCGGCGATCGGGCCGTCGACGCGGCGGAACGTGACCGGCCGGTGCAGGCCGAGCCCGCCGATCGTCGCGTAGGCCTGCGCGAGCTGCAGCGGCGTCACCGACAGGCCGTAGCCATAGGACATCGTCGCGATGCCGATCGGGCGCCAGTGCGCCGGGTTGCTGAACAGCCCGGCCGACTCGCCCGGGAAGCCGCTCGCGGTGACCTCGCCGAAGCCCAGCGCGTGCAGCGTCTCGTGCAGCTGCCCGGGCTCCAGCGACAGCGCGATCTTCGCCATCGCGACGTTGCTGGAGCGCGCCAGCACGCGCGCCATGTCGACGGCGCCGAGGTTGTTCTTGTCCTGGATCGTCTTGATGCCGACCTTGATCGAGCCCGGCGACGTGTCGACGACCGAGTCCGCGCGGTAGCGGCCCGACGCCAGCGCCGCCGCGATCACGAAGGGCTTGATGCTCGAACCGGGCTCGAAGATGTCGGTGACGGCGCGGTTGCGGTAGCGGGCGACCTCGTACTGCGCGCGGTCGTTCGGGTTGAACGACGGCTGGTTGACCATCGCCAGGACCTCGCCGGACTCGATGTCGATGACGATGACCGACCCGGCGCGCGCGCGGTGCCGGCGGATCGCCGCCTTCAGCTCGCGGTAGGCGAGGTACTGGATCCGCAGGTCGATGCTGACGACGAGGTCCTCGCCGGGCCGCGGCGCGCGGATGCTCTCGACGTTCTGCACGATGCGCCCGCGCCCGTCCTGGATCACGCGCTTGCGCCCGTCGATGCCCGCCAGCGACTGGTCGTAGGCGAGCTCGAGCCCCTCCTGGCCCGCCTCGTCGAGGTTCGTGAAGCCGAGCAGGTGGCCGGTGACCTCGCCGTTCGGGTAGTAGCGGCGGTACTCGCGCATCAGGTACACGCCGGGAATGCCCAGCGCGCGGATCCTCGCCGCCTCGGCCGGGTCCATGTGCCGCGCGACGTACAGGAACTGCCGGTCCAGGTTGCTGGTCACGCGCTGCGCGAGCCACTGCGGGTCGCGCTTCAGCGCGCGCGCCAGCCGCGGGATTTCGTCGGTCGCCTGTGCGAGCTCCGGCGGGTTGACCCAGACCGTGTCGACCGGCGAACTGACCGCGAGCGGCTCACCGAAGCGGTCCAGCACCGCGCCGCGGTGCGCAGGCATCTTCGCCACCCGCGCATAGCACATGTCGCCCTGCTCGGCCAGGAAACGCTGGTCCAGCACCTGCAGCTGCACGGCGCGGCCGACCAGCAGCCCGGCGAACAGCACCAGCGCGACGACCAGCACCCGGCTGCGCAGCCGGAACTGCGCGGCGTCGAACTCCGGGCTGCCGCGGCGCTTCATGGCGCGACGATCCGGACCGCGCCGGGCTGCGGCAGCGTCATGCCGAGCCGCTCGCTGGCGACGCGCTCGACGAATCCGTGGTTCGACCAGGCGCTCTGCTCGAGCTGCAGCTGGGCCCACTCGATGTTCAGCTGGTCGCGCTCGGCGTTCAGCCGCTCGAGCTGCACGAACAGCGCCCGCGCCTCGTGGCGCGCGTGCACGACCGCGATCCCGGAGCCGAGCACGGCGGCCCACAGCAGCGGCAGCGCGACCGCGATCCAGCGGCGGCTCATGCGGCCAGCCTCTCGGCGGCCCGCAGCACCGCGCTGCGGGCGCGCGGGTTGCGCGCGACCTCCGCGTCCTCCGGGAACACCGCGCGCCCGACCAGCTTCAGAGTCGGCCGCGCCTCCGGCGGCACGTCCGGCAGCCCGGCCCAGGCCTCGTCGCCGCGCGACGCGGCGCGCAGGAAGCGCTTGACGAGGCGGTCCTCCAGCGAGTGGAAGCTGATCACCGCGAGCCGCCCGCCCGGTGCCAGCAGGGCGACTGCCTGCGGCAGTGCGCGCTCGACCTCGGCGAGCTCGCCGTTGACGTGGATCCTGAGCGCCTGGAAGGTCCGCGTCGCCGGGTGCTTGCCGGGCTCGCGGCCCGGCACGGCCCGCGCGACGATCGCGGCCAGTTCGCCGGTCGTCGTGACCGGGGCCTCGGCGCGGGCCGCGACGATCGCGCGCGCGACGCGCCGCGCGTGCCGTTCCTCGCCGAGCCTGCCGATCACCGTCGCCAGCTCCCGCTCGCTCGCGCGTGCGACGAACGCCGAGGCCGGCTCGCCGTGCCCCGGGTCCATGCGCATGTCGAGCGGCCCGTCGCGCAGGAAGCTGAAGCCGCGGCGCGCGTCGTCGAGTTGCGGCGACGAGACGCCAAGGTCGAACAGGATGCCGTCGGCGGGACGCCCGCCCGCCAGTTCCGCGAGCTGCGAGAAGCGGCCATGCACGACGCGGGCGCGGGAATCGCCGGCGAGGCGCGCCTGGCCGGCGGCGACGGCCTCGGGATCCCGGTCAATGGCAAGCAGTGTTCCATCCTTCCCCAGCCGCCCGAGGATCGCCGCCGCATGGCCGCCGCGTCCGTAGGTCGCGTCCACGTAGTGCCCGTCGGCGCGGATCGCGAGCGCCTCGAGCACTGCGTCCAGCAGCACCGGGGCGTGTTCCCCGCTGCTGCGCTTGTCGCCCGCCACGCCGTTCAAGGCGCGCAGGTCACAGTGAGAGCGAGCCCAGTTCGGCGGGCAGCGAGACCGACGGGTCCTCGCTTTCCAGCCACTCGTCCCGGCGCGCGTCCCAGCGCTGCTCGTCCCAGAGTTCGAAGCGGTTGCCCTGGCCGATCAGGATCGCGGCGCGGTCGAGGTGCGCGAACTCGCGCAGCTTGGGCGGCAGCAGCAGCCGGCCGTGGCCATCGAGCTCGACGTCGGTCGCGTGGCCGACCATCAGCCGCTGCAGCCGGCGCGCGTGCTCGTTCAGCGACGGCAGGCGCATCAGCTTGCGTTCGATCTCTTCCCAGTCGGGCAGCGGGTAGACGAGCAGGCACTGGTCGCGGTCCACGGTCACGACCAGCTTTCCCTCGCAGCGCTCCTGCAGGCGCTCGCGATAGCGGGTCGGCATGACCATCCGGCCCTTCGCATCGACGGTGACTTTGTTGGCGCCGCGGAACACGGTTTCAGAACGGGACGATGTCCCATTTCCTCCCACTTTCTCCCACTCGTCGCCACTATAGGGAGGGGCTGGGTGCCGGTCAACGGCTTTTCACAAGAAAATTTGTGCCCTGTCAGTAACTTAGACGCGAACCTTCCAGCCCGGAAATGGCCCGCTGGAGGATACGTAAATCAGTCACTTACGAACGGCAGTTCGTGCGACTTCTGAGAAAGTGGGTGGGAGTCGGCCGATAAGCCGGGTTCTGTCGTGGGCAACCATTCCTCTGGGATGCACGTCGCCGTGCACCTCAAGCGGCCTACCCGGAAACACGCGCGGGCCGCGCGCTGCGGCTTGCGCCGCTTGTTTCCCTATTTGGCCTTGCTCCAGGCGGGGTTTGCCGTGCCGTCGCCGTTACCGGCGCCGCGGTGCGCTCTTACCGCACCGTTTCACCCTTGCCGTCGTGCTCGCGCACGCTTGGGCGGTTTGCTCTCTGTTGCACTTTCCGTGGGCTCACGCCCCCCAGGCGTTACCTGGCGCCGCGCCCTCTGGAGCCCGGACTTTCCTCCGTCTTCGCGAAGAAAACGGCGGTTGCCTGGCCGACTCCCGCGCACACCTTAGTGCGTCGCGGGCCGCGCGCTGCGGCTTGCGCCGCTTGTTTCCCTATTTGGCCTTGCTCCAGGCGGGGTTTGCCGTGCCGTCGCC
>JBFGAO010000102.1:0-5170 GCA_041568095.1 Steroidobacteraceae bacterium
CCGGCGTCGCCTGGAGCCCCGATTCGGCGCGCATCGCGTTCACGGCCAAGCGCGAGGGCGACGACGAGGCCCAGGTCTACGTGCTGGACGTGACCGCCGGCGGCGAAGCGCGGCGCGTCACCGGCGTCGCGACCGGCGCAGCGCGGCCGCAGTGGCGGCCCGACGGCCAGGCCATCCTGTTCATGAGCATGGTCTACCCGGGCGCCGCAACCGACGCGGACAACCGCAAGCGCATCGAGGAGCGCAAGGCGCGCAAGTACAACGCGCGGACCTATGACAGCTTCCCGATCCGCCACTGGGACCGCTGGCTCGACGAGCGGCGCCCGACACTGATGCTGCAGCCGCTGGAAGCCGGAGCAGAGGCACGCGACCTGCTGGCCGGTACGCAGCTCGCGGCCGGGCCCGGCTTCGGCGGCGAGCTCAACAACGACGGCGAGACGCTGTACGCGGCCTGGTCGCCGGACGGCAGCGCGATCGTGTTCAGCGCGACGACCAGTCGCCACGAGGCCGCGCACCGCGAGGTGCTGCAATCGCTGTTCGTGCTGCCCGCCGGCGGCGGCGAGCCGCGGCGCCTGACCGGCGACGATGCCAGCTACTGGGAGCCGGCCTTCGCGCCGGACGGCTCGGCACTGTTCTCGAAGCGCTCGCCGCTGAACAAATTCGTCTACAACGACACGCGGCTCGCGCGCTTCGACTGGGGAACCAGCGCGCCGCGGCGGGTCGACATCGGCTTCGATCGCTCGGTCGAGCGCTTCCAGTTCAGCGCCGACGGCTCGGTCGTCTACCTGCTGGCCGAAGACCAGGGCCAGGACCGGCTGTACTCGGTGCCGGCGACCGGCGGCGCCGTGCGCGAAGTCGGCCGGCTCGAGTCAGGCAGCCTGGGCGGCCTGCAGGTCACCGGCGCCGGCATGCAGGATGTGATCGTCGCGACCTGGGAGAGCGCGGTGAGCCCGCCGGAGGTCGTGCGCATCGATGCGTCCACCGGAGAGCGGGTCGCGCTGAGCGCGTTCAACGCCGCGCGCGTCGCGCAGATCGACTGGCAGCCGCTGCAGGACTTCTGGTTCACGTCTAAGCGCGGCCGGCGCATCCACAGCCTCATCGCGCTGCCGCCGGCCTTCGACCCGCAGAAGAAGTACCCGCTGCTGGTGCTGATGCACGGCGGCCCGCACAGCATGTGGAAGGACCAGTTCGTGATCCGCTGGAACTACCACCTGCTTGCGCAGCCCGGATACGTCGTGCTGCTGACCAACTACAGCGGCTCGACCGGCTATGGCGAGTCCTTCGCACAGGCGATCCAGGGCGACCCGCTGGCCGGCCCGGCCGAGGAGATCAACCAGGCAGCCGACGAGGCGATCCGGCGCTACCCGTTCATCGACGCGTCGCGACAGTTCGCCGCCGGCGCCAGCTACGGCGGCCACCTCGCCAACTGGATGGCGGTCTCGACGACGCGCTATCGCGCGCTAGTCAGCCACGCTGGCCTGTACGACCTGAAGACGCAGTGGACGACCAGCGACATCATCTACTCGCGCGAGCGCAACCTCGGCGGCCCTGCCTGGGAGGCGCGCAGCGTCTGGCGCGAGCAGAGCCCGTTCTGGCACTCGACGCGGCTGAAGACGCCGATCCTGGTGACCTTCGGCGAGAAGGATTACCGCGTGCCGCTCAACAACGCGCTGGAATTCTGGTCGATCCTGCAGCGGCAACAGGTCCCGAGCCGGCTCGTGATCTTCCCGGACGAGAATCACTGGATCCTGAAGGGCGAGAACAGCCGCCACTTCTACCGCGAAGTCCACGACTGGCTGGCGAGGCACCGGTGAGCGGGCGTCCCGACCCGTATGCGCTGCTGCTGCCGGCCTGGCTGCGGGGTGCCGCCGACGCCGGAACTGGCGCCGCGCTGAGCGCCGGCGCGGCGGTTCAGGGCATCTGGATGCCGCCGCCGCCCTTGCCGCCGAGACCGCCCTTGATCGCGGCGGCGCCGGCATCGGGGATCACGATCGACGACGCGGCCTGGCGCCGCAATTCCTGCAATTCACGGGCTGCGTCCTCGATGGCGCCCTGCGCGGCCTTGCCGTAGGCGGCGACCGCGTCGGAGAGCGTCTCGGCTTCCAGCTCGAAGGACAGCGGCAGAGAGCCCATCGGCGTCATCACGGTCGCCTGCCCGATGAAGATGGTCTTGCGCGACGGGTCGTCGGATCCGTCCGCCTTGACCGGCGTCATGCGCCGGATCGTGCCGACGCGCTGGTCGGTGTACACGTCCTCGCGGTAAAGCGACTCCGCGTCCATCTGCGGATCGGTCGGTCCTTCGGGGCTCATGGCTGGCTGGATTCCGTGCGGCGTGATTGAGGCCGCATCTTACCGCAGCGCACGCTGCACCGCGAAGGAACGGCTGTCCGCGCTCCAGGACGGCGCAGACGAGATCGCGGCGAGCACGTCCTCGGGACGGTCGACGACCTCGTACATGCGGCCGTGGCGCTCGTCCATGAACGCGCCGTCGATCGCGGCGCGCAATTGCTGCAGCAGCGGGTCGTAGTAGCCGCCGGTGTTCAGCAGCACGATCGGCCCGAGGAAGATGCCGAGCCGCTTCAGCGTCATCGCCTCGAACAGCTCCTCGAGCGTGCCGCAGCCGCCGGGCAGCGCGACCACCGCCGATGCGCGTGTCAGCATCTCGTGCTTGCGCACGCGCATGTCCTCGACGACCAGCAATTCGCTGAGGCCCGAATGGCCCCACTCGAGGTCCTGCATGAAGCGCGGGATCACGCCAATGACCCGGCCGCCCGCTGCGAGTGCACCGTCGGCCAGCGCACCCATCGAGCCGGAGCGCCCGCCCCCGTAGACCAGCGTGCAGCCGCCCTGCGCGAGCAGCCCGCCGAGGCTGCGTGCGACCTCGCGGTACGACGGGTCGCAGCGCTCGCTGGACGCGCAGTAGACGCAGATCGTTCGCTGCTGCTCGGTCAACCGCATAGGGCTGCTCATCGGGATCCCCGCGCCAGGATGGACGCGGGGCATGATACGCGAAGCCCCGGCGCCGGCCGGGGCCGCGTTCTTGTGTTCCCCCAGCGGTCTCAGCCGCTCAGCGGCGGCGCCGGCGCGCCAGTCCCAGGCCCGCGAGCGCGAGCCCCAGCAATGAGAGCGTGCCCGGCTCGGGCACTTCGGCCGGCGCCTGCTGCGACGGCGAAGGATCGCTGGCAGGCGGCGTCAGCAGCACTGGCAGCGGCGGCACGACCACCGGCAGCGGCGGCAGCACCGGCGGCTCCAGATACGGCACCGGCGGCTCCTGGTACGGCACCGGCGCCGCGGGCGGCAGGTCCGCGCCGATGCAGGCCCAGCTGCGGCTGCGCTCGCACTTCTTCCCGCGCTTCGACTCCGGGGCGGCAGCGGGACTGGGCAGCTGCCGGGGCACCCACCGCCTGCCAAAGTGGTTCCAGCCGTTCGGTCCGAAGCCGATGTCCAGCCACAAGCCGCCATTGTTCCACGCCACTTGCCCGGATCCCGTGTCGGGCGGCGACTCATGCACCATGTACGCGATCGCGGCCGGCGCCATCGCCAGCAGCAGAAGCGTCAGCAGCATTGTCGTCACGGTTCGCATGGCGGGCTCTGGCAAAAAAAGATCGTATCTGCCTCAAGATATGCATCTCGCGTGCCAAGAGCGTATAAGTTGCTGTATTTAATGAACTCAATTGGATCTGTCAGCGGTCAGGCGACGGACCCCGTCAGGTATCCCGACTCGGGGCGGAACTGGGTCACGCTACTGGGCACGCCCGGCTGACGGGCCACATATGTCAAGCGGGATTCCGTGACCGGGGTCACGGTTTCGGGGCTCTCCGCTGTCAGGAATCCCGACGGTTCCGGCCCGATCAGCCGGTGGCCTGCAGTCCCTGCGCGATACCGGTGACACTGGCGAGCAGCGCGTCGAACAGCTCGCGGTCCTTGCGCCCGCCCTCGCGCCAGCGCTTCAGCAGGTCGACCTGCATCAGGTGTATCGGGTCCAGGTAGGGTGCACGCAGCACGACCGAGCGCTGCATCCGCGGCCGGCTGTCCAGCAGGTCCACCTCGCCCTTGACCCAGGTTACCCAGTGCGTCGCGAGCGCGTGCTCGCGCCGGATCGCCTCGACAAGGTGTTCGACCTTGCCGCCGGCCAGCGAATCGTAGTGCGCCGCGATCTGCAGGTCGGCGCGCACCAGCTGCATCTCGACGTCGTCCAGCAGGTTCGCGAAGAACGGCCACTCGCCGCGTGCCTTGACGAGCTTCTCCGCACCCAGTTCGCGGGCCGCGGCCTCGAGCCCGCTGCCGGCGCCGAACCAGCCGGGCAGCGAGTGCCTGCTCTGGGTCCACGCGAACACCCAGGGCACGGTGCGCAGCGACTCGATGCCGGCGCCCTCGCGCCAGGCGACGCGCGAGCCGAGCTGCATGCGCTCGATCACGTCGATCGGCGTCACGTCGCGGAAGTAGTCCTCGAATGCCGGGTCGCCGTAGACAATCTCGCGGTAACGCTCGCGGCTCGCGGCCGCGACCCGGTCCACCAGTTCGCCGTGCCGTTCCGCGCCGCTCGCCGCGGCCGACGCGCCGATGCGGTCCATCAGCACTGCGTGCAGCGCCTGCTCGAAGGTGCGCAGCGAGATCCGCCGCAGGCCGTAGCTGTTGCCGATCACCTCGCCCTGCTCGGTCACGCGCAGCCGCCCGTGGACCGAGCCCGCCGGCGTGCTGTCGACGAGCCGGTCCAGCGGCCCGCCGCCGCGGCTCGCGGTGCCACCGCGCCCGTGGAATAGCGTCAGCTCGACGTCTGCCTCGCCGGCCACGCGCATCAGCGCAGCCTGCGCGTTGAAGACCGAATGCCTCGACGAGACGATCCCCTCCTCCTTGTTGCTGTCGGAATAGCCGACCAGCACCGTCTGCCGCCTGCCACGCGCAGCGAGGTGCCGCTGGTAACGCTCCTCGGCCAGCAGCGAACCGAGGATGTTGCCCGCGTTGCGCAGCGCGGCGCCCGACTCGACCAGCGGCACGACGTCGAGCGGCACCTCGCCGCTGCGCCGGTCGGTGATGTCGGCCCAGCGCGCCAGCAGCAGCACCGACAGCACGTCGTCGACCCCCTGCGCCATGCTGACGACGTACGCGCCGATCGCGCCGGCGCCGAAGCGCGCGCGCCCCTCGGCGATCGCCCGGAACACGGCCAGCG
>JBFGAO010000103.1:0-5168 GCA_041568095.1 Steroidobacteraceae bacterium
CGGTGCAGCCCTCGAGGTAGCTGACGTGGCTGCCCTCCTCCGCGACGATCAGCGTCCGCTCGAACTGACCGGTGTTGGCCGCGTTGATGCGGAAGAACGTCGACAGCTCCATCGGGCAGCGCACGCCCTTCGGCACGTAGACGAAGGAGCCGTCCGTGAACACCGCCGAGTTCAGCGCCGCGAAGAAGTTGTCGCCGATCGGCACGACCGTGCCGAGGTAGCGCTCGACCAGCTCCGGGTGGTCCCGGACCGCCTCCGAGAACGGGCAGAACACGACGCCGGCTTCGGCCAGCCGCTCCTTGAAGGTCGTCGCGACCGAGACGCTGTCGAATACGGCATCCACCGCGACGCCGGCGAGCCGCGCGCGCTCGTGCAGCGGCACGCCGAGCTTGTCGTAGGTCTCGAGCAGCTTCGGGTCGACCTCGTCGAGGCTCTTCGGCGCGTTTTCGTCGCGCTTCGGCGCCGAGTAGTACGAGATCGCCTGGTAGTCGATCGGCGCGTAGCGCACGCTGGACCAGGCCGGCTCGCGCATCCTGAGCCAGCGGCGGTAGGCCTTCAGCCGCCAGTCGAGCAGGAAGGCCGGCTCGCCCTTCTTGGCCGAGATCAGCCGGATCACGTCCTCGTCGAGTCCCGGCGGGACGGTGTCGCTCTCGATGTCGGTGACGAAGCCGTGCCGGTACTTCCGGCCGACCAGGGTCTCCAGGTCCTGCTGGTTGGACGACATGGGCGCTCCCCTCAGCTCCGCGTCAGCGGCCGCCACTCGCCGCCACGCAGGTCGGGCGTCCGGAACTGCGTCGGCCCGATCAGGTCCGTCAGCCGCACGTCCACGAGCGCGCGCCGGATGGACAGGTTGATGCGCTGCCAGCTGTGGCCGACCACGCAGGTGGACTCGATGCCGCAGTGCCCGGACTCGCTGGCGCACTCGGTCAGCGCAACCGGGCCCTCGACGGCGTCGATGATGTCCGCGGCGCTGATCTCCTCGGCCGCGCGCGCGAGCTGGTAGCCGCCGTGCGCGCCGCGCACCGAGTTCACGAGGCCGGCGCGCTGCAATTCCTTCAGCAGCTTGCTGACCGTCGGCAGCCCGATGTGCGTGCGCTCGGCCAGGTCGGCCGCGCTCGACAGCCCGCCGCTGCCCGCGAGGTTGCCGAGCAGCACCGTCGCGTAGTCGGTCAGCTTGCTGATCCGCAGCATTTCCGGCCCTCCGTTGAAACAGGACGATTTTAGTACTATTAAGGTCCAGTGACTAGGGCCGCGCACGCGCTCTGGTATCCTTCGCGCCTCGCCGCGGGCCGCGCCCGCGGATCCCGGTGACAGGCGACACAGAGGACGGGTTGCGATGGACAAGGCGGTACTGGAATCGACGGCGCAGTCGATGGTCGCGCGCGGCAAGGGCATCCTAGCCGCCGACGAGTCCACGGGCACGATCAAGAAGCGCTTCGACAAGATCGGCGTCGAGTCGACCTTCGAGAACCGTCGCGCCTACCGCGAGCTGCTGTTCACGGCCCCCGGTGCGGCCCAGCACATCTCCGGCGTGATCATGTACGACGAGACGCTGCGGCAGCAGGCGGCGGACGGCACGCCGTTCCCGGAGCTGCTGTCGGGCCGCGGCATGGTGCCGGGCATCAAGGTCGACGCAGGCGCGAAGCCGCTCGCGGGTCATCCGGGCGAGACGGTCACCGAGGGCCTCGACGGCCTGCGCGAGCGCCTGTCCGAGTACCATGGACTGGGTGCGCGCTTCGCGAAGTGGCGAGCGGTGATCGACATAGCGGACGGCATCCCCAGCCGCTGCGCGATCGAGTCGAATGCGGAGGCGCTGGCGCGCTACGCGGCGCTGTGCCAGGAGGCGGCGATCGTCCCGATCGTCGAGCCCGAGGTGCTGATGGACGGCGCACACACGATCGCGCGCTGCGAGGCGGTCACCGACGCGACGCTCGAGGCCGTGTTCGACGCGCTGTTCCGGCACCGGATCCACCTCGAGGGCATCGTGCTGAAGCCGAACATGGTCATCGCCGGCAAGAAGTGCCCGCAGCAGGCGAAGCCGGAAGAGGTCGCCGAGGCGACGCTGCGCTGCCTGAAGCGGCACGTGCCGGCCGCGGTTCCGGGCATTGCCTTCCTGTCCGGCGGGCAGAGTGAGGCCGATGCGACGCTGCACCTGAGCCTGATGAACGCTGCCGGCGGTGCGCCCTGGGAGCTGAGCTTCAGCTACGGCCGGGCGCTGCAGCAGAGCGCGCTGGACGCCTGGCGCGGCGAGGCCGGCAAGGTCGAGGCCGCGCAGAAAGCTTTCGTCCGGCGCGCGCGGCTGAACGGCCTTGCGCGCAGCGGCGAATACCGCGCGGCGATGGAGCAGGCGGCGGCCTGAGGCGACACCGGCAGGCGACAGGCAATGGGTGACGAGAATCAGCGCGCGGCCGGCGCGGCCGGCGCGGCGGCGGGTGACAGCCTGGTCCGCGTGCGCGAGCTGCATTACAGGGCCGGCGGGCGGGCCATATTCGACGGCCTGGAACTGGACATCCGCCGTGGCAGCGTGACCGCAGTCATGGGCCCGAGCGGCACCGGCAAGACCACGCTGCTGAGGCTGATCACCGGGCAGCTGCGGCCCGGCAGCGGGCTGGTCGAGGTCGATGGCCGGGAGGTCGCGTCACTGGGCCGCGAGGACCTGTACCGGCTGCGGCGCCGGATGGGGATGCTGTTCCAGAACGGCGCGCTGCTGACCGACCTCGATGTCTACGAGAACGTCGCGTTCCCGCTGCGCGAGCACACGCGGCTGCCAGAACGGCTGCTGCGCCATGTCGTGCTGACCAAGCTGCAGGCCGTCGGCCTGCGCGGCGCCTGGCGGCTGATGCCGGCAGAGCTGTCCGGCGGCATGGCCCGGCGCGTCGCGCTGGCGCGCGCGATCGTGCTGGATCCCGAGCTGCTGATCTACGACGAGCCCTTCGCGGGCCTGGATCCCGTCGCGCTCGGCGTCGTGCTGCGGCTGATCCGCGAGCTCAATGACGCGCTCGGGCTGACCAGCATCGTCGTCTCGCACGACGTGCAGGAGATCTCCGCGGTCGCCGACCAGGCCTACCTGCTGACGGGCGGGCGGGTCGCCGCGGCCGGCGCGCCGCGCGAGCTGGCGGCCAGCGACCGCGCCGAGGTAAGGCAGTTCATGCATGGCCTGCCCGACGGACCGGTGCCGTTCCACTACCCGGCGCCCGGCTACGCCGAGCAGCTGGGCGGGGGGCGCTGAGGGATGCCGGCATTGCTGCGAGAGCTCGGGGTCAGCATGCACGGCGCGGTCACGGCGCTGGGGGCCTATGCGCTGTTCGCCGCGCGCCTGCTGGCGGGGACGCCGCGCGCGCTGCTTCGGCCACGCCTGGTCATTGAGCAGGTCCACAACGCCGGCGCGCTGTCGCTGGTGATCGTGATGCTGTCCGGGCTGTTCGTCGGCATGGTGCTGGGCCTGCAGGGATTCGACCTGCTGGAGCGCTTCGGCTCCGAGGAGTCGCTCGGCACGGCGGCGGCGCTGGGGCTGCTGAAGGAGCTGGGCCCGGTGATCACTGCGCTGCTGTTCGCCGGTCGCGCCGGCACGGCGCTGGCCTCGGAGCTCGGGCTGATGCGCGCAACCGACCAGATCGCCGCGATGGAGATGATGGCCGTGGACCCGGTGCGCCGCGTCGTGCTGCCCCGTTTCCTCGGCGGCGTGATCTCGATGCCGCTGCTCGCGGCCGTATTCAGCATGATCGGGCTGTTCGGCGCACAGCTGGTCGGCGTGCAGCTGATGGGTGTCGACCAGGGCCAGTTCTGGTCGCAGATGCGGGCGACCGTCGAGCTGGGCGACGTCATGGAAGGCGTCGTCAAGAGCTGCGTGTTCGGCGTCGCCTGCAGCCTGGTCGCTGTCTACGAGGGTTTTCATTCGGCACCGACCGCGGAAGGCGTCGGCAGGGCCACGACTCGCACCGTCGTCATCTCATCGGTGCTCGTGCTGCTGCTCGACTACCTGCTGACGGCCGCGTTGCTCTAGAGGAGTCTTGCCATGCGCCAGACGCGCGCCATCGAGCTGGGGACCGGGCTGTTCGTGCTGCTCGGCTTCGCGGCCCTGTTCTTCCTGGTCACCCAGATCACCAACCGCGAGTTCGGGCTCGGCGACGCCGGGTTCCGCGTCACCGCCTCTTTCGAGCAGGTCGGCGGGCTCAAGCCCGGGGCGCCGGTGTCGATGTCCGGCGTCACGATCGGCCGCGTCGAGCGGATCGAATACGACTTCAGCCAGTACAAGGCGCGCGTCACGATGCGGATCGACCGGCGCTACGACCGCATCCCGGAGGACAGTGACGCGGCGATCTATACGGCCGGCCTGCTGGGCGGCCAGTACATCGGCATCGGGCCCGGCGGCTCGGAAACCTTCCTGGCCGACGGCGATCATATGGAGTTCACGCAATCGGCGATCGTGCTCGAGAACCTGATCAGCAAGTTCCTGTTCTCGCGCGCGGCCGAGCAGGGCGCCGATGGCGCCCAGGAGACGCCCTGATGATTCGCCTGCCGTTCATTGCGCTTTCCCTGCTGCTGGCGGCCGTCCCGCCCGCGCTCGCGGCGGATGCCGTGCCGGGCCCGGGCCCGCAGGAGCTGATCAGCGACACCGCCAAGCGGCTGCTGGTGGCGCTGGACGCCGACCGCGAGGCAGCAAAGAGCGACCCGTCGCGGGTCGGGAAGCTGGTCGAGGAGATCCTGCTGCCCCACTTCGACACCGATTACGCGGCCCGGCTCGTGCTCGGCCGCCACTGGCGCAATGCGAGCCCGGCGCAACGGCAGCGCTTCATCGACGCGTTCTACCAGTCGCTGCTGCGAAACTACGGCTCGGCGCTGGCCGAGTTCACGGCCGACCGGCTGTCGGTGCTGCCGTTCCGCGGCGACACCTCGGAGGGGCAGGCCACGGTGCGCACCGAGGTCAAGCGCGACGACGGGACGCGCGTGCCGGTCAATTACTCGATGCGCGCGACGCCATCGGGCTGGAAGGCCTGGGACGTCACGATCGAGGGCATCTCCTACGTCCGGAACTTCCGCAGCGACGTCGGCGCCGAGGTGGACCAGCGCGGGCTCGAGGCGGTGATTGCGCGGCTCGAGCAGGAGAACCGCCGCCAGCCGACAGCGGGCCGCAAGGGCTGAGTCGATGGCGGCAGCGGCGGCACGGC
>JBFGAO010000104.1:0-5161 GCA_041568095.1 Steroidobacteraceae bacterium
CTCCGCCGCCTCCGCCGCCGCCCCCGCCGCCGCCGAAGGCTGCGCCTCCGCCGCCGCCGCCTCCGCCCCCGCCGCCGCCTCCGGGTGACGCGGACAAGGACGGCGTCACGGACGACAAGGACCGCTGCCCGAACACGCCGGCCGGCATGCAGGTCGACTCGGTCGGCTGCTTCAAGGAGATCACGCTGCGCGGGCTGCTGTTCGGCTTCGACTCGGCCACGCTGACCGATGTCGCGAAGACGCGGCTCGACGAGCTGGTCGCCGACCTGAAGGCACGGCCGGCCGACATCGTCGCGCAGGCTGACCTGGTCGTCGAAGGCCACACCGACGCGACGGGACCGGAGGACTACAACCTCGGCCTGTCGCAGCGGCGTGCCGAGGCGGTCCGCCAGTACATCGTTGCGTCCGGGCTGAAGGCCGAGACGATCACGGCCCGCGGCCTCGGCGAGGCGAACCCGGTTGACTCGAACGCGACCCGCGAGGGGCGCGCGAACAACCGGCGCGTCGTGGTGCGCGTCAGCCGCTGATACGCGATCAGGCGCTTGATACCGGGACCGGTCCGCGAGGACCGGTCCCGTTTTCTTTGGAGCCTCAGAACTCGAAGCGCAGCCCGGCGTGCAGCGAGCGGCCCGGCAGCGGCGCGACGTCCTTCAGCGGCGAGGTCGCCTGGCGGGCCTCCTCGTCGAGCAGGTTGGTCCCGCGCAGGAACGCGAACAGGCTGCCGCGGCCGACCGGCAGTCGCAGGCTGAAGTCGGCCTCGACGAGCGTGTAGCCGCCGGAAGGCAGCTCGTCTACGGCGACGCGGTCCTGCCGGTCGTGGTGCCAGGCGCGCAGGCCGGCGTGCCAGTCGCCGCGGTCGAAGTGCAGGCCGGCGCCGACGCGCAGCGGCGGCATCAGCGGCACGTTGCCGCCGTCGCGCAGCCGGCCGCGCACCCAGTCGGCGGACAGCGTCGCGCGCAGCCGCCCTCGGCCGCCCTCGTACAGCGGCAGCGCCAGCTCGGCCTCGAAGCCGTGGAAGCGCGCGTCCGCCTGCGTCCATGCGAACACCGGCAGCCCGTCCTCGATGTCCCCGGTCGGCGCCGGGAAGATGTAGCGGTCGTAGTCGCTGACGAAGAAATTGAGGTTCCAGCCGATGCTTTCGCCGCTGCGGCGCAGCGCGAGGTCGGCCGTCACTGCAGTCTCCTCGCGCAGGCCCGCATCGCCCAGTTCGAAGCGCCGGGCAGCGAGGTGCGGTCCGTCGGCGTAGAGCTCGACGGCCTGCGGATGTCGCTGCGTTCGGGTCAGGTTCAGCGCGACGGCGCGGTCCTCGGCGTAGCGCCATACGAGACCGGCCGAGACGCTGGCCGCCAGTTCGTCGTAGCCGGGCAGCCCGTCTGCATCGGCATCGACGGACTGATGCTCGGCCCGGGCGCCGAGTTCCAGCGTCCAGGGCCCCGCCTTGCGTTCCTGCAGCAGGAACAGGCTGGTCGCGCGCGTGGCCGAGGAGGGCACGAAGGCCTCGTCGCCAGCGGCGCGGAAGTCGAGGTCGCGGTACTGGATGCCGAGCGTGCCGGTCCAGGCGCTGCCGAGCCGGTGGTCCAGCGTCAGACGCGCCTCGTGGGCCCGCTGCGCGAAGACCGTGCCGGGCTCGCCCGGCTCCTCGAACTCGGTGTGCTCGTAGTCCACCCAGCTGCCGCGCAGTCGCAGCGCGTCGAGCATCGGCCGCGACAGCCGCCACTCGGCACGCAGGTCCGCGCGGTCCTGCTCCAGGTCGATGAAGGCTTCCTCTTCGCCCGGGATGCCGTAGGCGGTTTTGTAGCGACTGAAGGCCAGGCCGCCAGACAGCGTCTCGCCGACTAGCGCAGCGCCGGCGGCCCCGCCGCCCGACTCGCTCCAGCTGTTGGCAATGCGACCATCGGTGCCGGCCGAGCGCGGCACCTCGACGTCACGGGACTCGCGGTCGAACAGGTCCATGTGCCAGGCGAATGTTCCCCGGCCGCCGTCCAGTGCCAGCGCGCCGACGCGCTGGTCGGCGGCAGTGTCGCCGCGCAACTCGATCGCGCCCGAGATCGGCGCGGCCGCGCGCTGCGCCGGGATGCGGTTGCTCACGACATTGACGAGCCCGCCGGCGGCGCCGCTGCCGTACAGCAGCGCGGTCGGGCCCTTGATGACCTCGATCTGCCGCGCGGCGATCGCCTCGAGGCTGACGGCGTGGTCCTGGCTCAGGCTGGACACGTCGAGCGCGCTGATGCCGTCCTCGAGCACCAGCACGCGGTCGCCGCCGAGCCCGCGGATCACCGGCCGGCTGGCCGCGGGGCCGAAGTAGCTGGAACTGACGCCGGGCTGGCGAGCGAGCGTCTCGCCAAGGCTGGTCGCGATGCTGCGCCGCAATTCGTCGCCGACCAGCACGCTCGCCGGCTGCGCGATCTCCAGCGGGCTGCGCTCCAGCGGCCGCGCGGTGACGACGATTTCCTCGAGGGACAGTTCCTGGGCCTGCGCCGCGGCCGCGCCGAGCGCGGCGGAGACGGCGAGTGCCCTGAGACGGAGGGAAGCCATGGACGCAATTCTCCTGCCGAAGCCTGAAATTCATGACGGAGGCCACGCGACGGATAGGCCGCGCGGACACGAGCAATGGACTTCAGACGGCGGGAGGAGCGCGAGGGTTCGCGGGACGGGGCAGCCGGCGTGCGGCAGGCGCCGCGACGAAGCGCACAGCAGGCGCCTCGCCCGCCGCGGCCGGCGCGACGGTGCGCAAGGCCTCGGGCGGGCCGGCGAGGCTGCCGAAGGACAGGCAGTACAGGCAGGGCGCGGGCTCGGCGAGTGGCGCGGTGCCTTCGTCATGCCCGCCCGCTGCATGCGCCAGCAGTTCGCCGGCGAACAGCAGCAGCAGGAACGCGACGACGGCCCCTGCGAACATTCCCTGACGGCGCTGCCTGCGCAACTGGATCATGCTGTCCGGCCTGCCCCCGAGGCGGCCGCGCAAGATAGCGAAGATGGCGGGCGCCCACAAGCGCGAGGGCTAAAATGCGCGCATGAGCAATGATTTGCGAAATCTGCCGGTGCCCGTGGCGGCCCCTTCGCCGCCGCCGGTGCCCTGGTGGTTCCGCGCGCTGTCGCGGCTGCCGCTGGGCTTCTGGTACCGGGTCTGCGACCTGCTGACCTGGGTCGCGGAGCACCTGGTCAAGTACCGGCGGCGCATCATCGAGTCACAGCTGCGGCTGTGCTTCCCGGACATGGACGAGGCCACCCGGAAGCGCACGCGCATCGCGATGTACCGGAATTTCGGCGACGTGTTCGCCGAGATCCTGAAGTCGGCGACGATGCCGGCGGCGGAATTCCGGCAGCACGTGCAGATCCGCGGGCTGGAGCAGGCGCGGCGGCACCTCGACGGCGGCCAGTCCGTGCTGCTGGTCGCCTCGCACGTCTGCAACTGGGAATGGATGCTGCTGGGCCTGTCGCTGGAGCTGGGTCACCCCTTCGATGCTGCCTACAAGCCGTTGCGCAAGCCCTGGGCCGAGCGGTTGCTGCTCGCGCTGCGCTCGCGCTTCGGTGCGCGGATGGTGCCCGCGGGCGGCATGCTCGGCGACGTGCTGCAGCGACGCGGCACCGTGCGCGGCATCGGCATCGTCGCAGACCAGGACCCCGTCTCGGCGGAACTGCGGCACTTCACGCTGTTCCTCGGCCAGCCGACGGCCTTCTACATGGGCGTGGAGGCGATCGCGCGCGCGGCGCGGCTGCCGGTGCTGTTCGTCGGCATGCGGCGGCTCGCACGCGGTCGCTACCAGATGGACATCGAGCCGATGCTGGAGCCGGGCGAGCGCCTGTCACCGGGCGGCGTCATGGACCGCTATGCGGCTCGCGTCGAGGCGCTGGTCAGGGAACAGCCGGCCGACTGGCTGTGGACCTACCGACGCTGGCGGGCCAAGCCCTTCGTCTACGGCGCGCGCGGGGCCGAAGGCCGCGATGGCACGCCGGCGGAGTGACGCGATCCCGCCGCGCCGGCAAGGCCCGGCAGAGCAGCGGCTGCTCGCCTTCCTGCAGGATCCCGCTTCGTACCCGCATGGGCCACGCCGCGTCCGGCTCGTGCAGACCCATTCCGCCTGGGTCCTGATCGCCTCACCCTGGGTCTACAAGGTCAAGCGGCCCGTCGACTTCGGCTTCCTGGACTTTTCGACGCTGGCGAAGCGGCGCCGTTTCTGCGGGCTCGAGGTCGAGCTGAACCGGCGGCTGTGCCCGGACACCTATCTGGGCGTCGTGCCGATCTCTCGGCGCGGCGACGCGCTCGCCTTCGGCGACGGAGAAGAGGTCATCGAGTACGCGGTCCGGATGCGGGAACTGCCGGCAGCCGGCTTCTTCGACCGGCGGCTGCGCCGCGGCCGGCTCGGTACGAGGGATCTCGACCTGGTCGCGGCGACGCTCGCGAAATTCTACCGCGCGCAGCGCCCGGAGCGGCGCGTGCTGGACTGGGGCCGCATCGAGCGGCTGCGGATCAGCACCGACGAGAACTTCCGCCAGCTGCGCCGGCAGCGCGCCGGAGCGCCGCCGGAGGCGACGCTCGCGGCAATCCGGCGCTACACCGACGACAGCCTCCGTCGCCGCCGTGCGATGTTCGAGTCGCGCGTGCGCGAGCGCCGGATCCGCGAGGGCCACGGCGACCTGCGCCTGGAGCACCTGCACCTGGCAAGCGGCCGGCTGCGCATCTTCGACTGCATCGAGTTCAGCGAGCGGCTGCGCTGCGTGGACGTCGCCAGCGACGTCGCCTTCCTGGCGATGGACCTCGACTTCGAGGACCGGCCGGACCTGTCGCAGCACTTCGGGTCGGCGATGGCGCAGGCACTCGATGATCCCGGTCTCCTACAGTTGCTCGACTTCTACAAGTGCTATCGCGCCGTCGTGCGCGGCAAGGTCGAGCGATTCAGCGCGGCGCAGCCGGGGCTCGCGGAGCGGCTGCGGCGCGCGCACGAGCAGCGCGCGGGGCGCTACTTCCGGCTGGCGCTGCGCTATGCGCTGGCCGGTTCGGCGCCGCTGGTGATCGCGGCCTGCGGGCGCATCGCCACCGGCAAGTCGACGCTGGCCACGGGGCTCGCCGCCGAGCTCGGCTGGGAACTGGTCTCGTCTGACAAGGTACGCAAGCAGCTCGCGGGCGTCGCGCCGACGCATCGCGGCAGTGCGGAAGAACGCC
>JBFGAO010000105.1:0-5151 GCA_041568095.1 Steroidobacteraceae bacterium
AGCTGCCGGCCCTCGCGGGCGTGGCCGAGCGCGTTCTCGAGCGCGCGCCAGGCGGCGCTGCGCCCGGCGCGGTCGCCGTCGAAGCAGAACACGAGCTCGCTGGTGACCCGGAACAACCGGTTCAGGTGCTCGGGCGTCGTCGCAGTGCCGAGCGTCGCGACGGCGTTCTGGATGCCGGCCTGGGCGAGCCTTGCGACGTCGACGTAGCCCTCGACGACCAGCAAGCGATCGACCTGGCGCAGCGCCTGCCGCGCCTCGTAGAGGCCGTACAGCTCGCGGCCCTTGTGGAACAGCGGCGTCTCGGGCGAGTTCAGGTACTTCGGTTCGCCCTTGTCGAGCACGCGCCCGCCGAAGCCGACGACGCGGCCGCGCGCGTCGCGGATCGGGAACATCACGCGGTCGCGGAAGCGGTCGTAGCAGCCGGTCTCGCCCTTGCCGCTGCGCTCGACGACGAGGCCGACCTCGGCCAGCTGCCGCTCGCGCTCGGCGTTGCCGCCGAAGCGCTTCAGCACGGCGTCCCAGGCGTCGGGCGCGTAGCCGATGGCGAACTTGACCCAGGTCTCGCTGGTGAGCCCGCGGCCGTCCAGGTACTGGCGCGCTCGTGCCGACTCGCGCAGGCAGTCGCGGTAGAACTGCGCCGCCTGCTTCAGCAATTCGTACAGCGAGTCATTGGGGCGTGGCCGCGCCGCGCGGCCGTCGTCCTCGCGCGGGACTTCGAGACCGAGCCGCGACGCGAGTTCCTCGACTGCGTCCGGGAACGGCAGCTTGTCGTGCTCCATCAGGAAGCCGAGCGCGGTGCCGTGCGCGCCGCAGCCGAAGCAGTGGTAGAACTGCTTGTCGGGGCTGACCCAGAACGACGGCGTCTTCTCGGCGTGGAACGGGCAGCAGGCCTTCCACTCGCGGCCGGCCTTCTTCAGCTGCACGCGGCTGCCGACCAGCTCGACGATGTCGGAGCGGGCGATCAGCTCGTCAATGAATGCTTGCGGGATCCGGCCTGCCATCTCAGCCTGCTGCGTCCGGCGGACCCCACAGGATAAAGAAGCCGGGGCTCAGCCGCCGAGCGCTGCCTTGATGCGGGCCGAGACCTGGCCCATGTCGGCCTTGCCCTGGGCCTTCGGCTTCACCCAGCCCATGACCTTGCCCATGTCCTTGACCGAAGCCGCCCCGGTTGCCGCGATCGCCTCGCGGACCAGCGCGTCGAGCTCGGCCCCGGACAGTTGCGGCGGCAGGTAGCCGGTCAGCCAGCCGATCTCGGCCGTCTCCTTCGCGACCAGGTCGGCGCGGCCGCCGGCCCCGAACTGCGCGACGGACTCGCGGCGCTGCTTGATCATCTTGTCGATGACGGCGAGGACCTGGGTGTCGTCGAGCGTGATCCGCTCGTCGACCTCGCGCTGCTTGATGCCCGCCTGCAGCATCCGGATGAGCCCGAGGCGATCCTTCTCGCCCGAGCGCATCGCCGCCTTCATGTCTTCGGTGATGCGGGCCTTCAGCGACATCCCGGGATCAGCGGGCTGCGCTGCGGGCGCCGTCGCGCGACGCGCGCTTCAGGTGCCGCTTGATCGCGGCCGCCTTCTTGCGTTTCCGTTCCTGGGTGGGCTTCTCGTAGAATTCGCGGCGACGCAGCTCGGTCAGCACGCCCGCCTTCTCGCAGGCACGCTTGAACCGGCGCAGCGCGGCGTCGAAGTACTCGTTCTCACGGATGCGGACGCTGGGCATTAAAACCTCGTTTCCAGACCGGTGCCCGGGACCGGCCCGGGGAAAGGGCGGGAATTGTAGTGATGTGGCCCCCGAAAATCAAAAGCCTGGCCCGGGCCGCCTGAGATGCGGGTCCTGGGCATCGAGTCGTCCTGTGACGAGACCTCGGTGGCCGTCTACGAAGGCGGCCGGGGGCTGCTCGCGCACCGGATCCACAGCCAGATCCGGCTGCACGCGCCGCACGGCGGCGTGGTGCCGGAGCTGGCCTCCCGCGACCACATCCGGCGCCTGCTGCCGATGATCGACGAGACGCTGGCCGAGGCCAGCATCGGCGCACAAGCCATTGACGGGATTGCCTATACGGCCGGCCCGGGCCTGATCGGCGCGCTGCTGGTCGGTGCGACTGTCGCGCGCAGCCTGGGCTATGCCTGGGGGGTGCCGGTGATCGGCATCCATCACATGGAGGGCCACCTGCTGGCGCCGATGCTGGAGCCCGGTGCGCCGGAGTTCCCGTTCGTGGCCCTGCTGGTCTCGGGCGGGCACACGATGCTGGTCGAGGTGCAGGCCCTCGGCGACTACCGCGTGCTGGGCGAGACCCTGGACGACGCGGCCGGTGAGGCCTTCGACAAGACCGCCAAGCTGCTGGGCCTCAGCTACCCGGGCGGGCCAGCGCTGGCGAGGCTGGCGGAGCAGGGGCGCGACGGCGTGTTCGAGTTCCCGCGCCCGATGCTGGACCGCCCCGGGCTCGACTTCAGCTTCAGCGGCCTGAAGACCGCGGTCGTCGTCGCGCTCAGGGGCCGCGAGCTGAACGAGCAGGACCGCGCCGACGTCGCGCGCGGCTTCGAGACCGCGATCGTCGAGACCCTGGTCGCGAAGTCGCTGCGGGCGCTGGAGGCCACCGGCCTCGCGACGCTGGTCGTCGCGGGCGGCGTCGGGGCCAACCGGCGGCTGCGCGAGTCGCTGGCCGACGCGGTGGGCGCCGCCGGCGGGCGCCTGCACTATCCGCGCGCCGAGTTCTGCACCGACAACGCGGCGATGATCGCGCTGGCCGGCCACGAGCGGCTGGCGGCCGGCGAGCGGGAGGCGCTGCCGGTCCGGGCCAGGGCCCGCTGGCCGCTCGCCGAGCTGGCGCCGCCGCGGCACTGATCATGGACCGCATCTTCCTGACCGGGCTGACCACCGAGGCCGTGATCGGCATCTTCGACTGGGAGCGCGAGGTCAAGCAGACCGTCGCGATCGACCTCGAGATGTCGGCCGACGTGCGCCGCGCCGCACAGAGCGACCGGATCGAGGACACGCTGAACTACAAGCTGGTTGCGAAGCGCGTGCTCGGCTTCGTCCGCGACAGCCGCTTCCAGCTGGTCGAGACGCTGGCCGAGCGGATCGCGGGCCTGGTGCTGACCGAGTTCCCGGTCGACTGGGTGCGCGTGACGCTGCACAAGCCCGGCGCGATCCGCCACTCGCGCGACGTCGGCGTGATCATCGAGCGCAGCCGCCGGGACCTTGCCGGTGACTGAGGTCTACATCGCGGCCGGCAGCAACATCCGGCCGCGTACCCACCTGCGCCGCGCGCTGACCGCGCTCGGCGAGTCCTGGCCGGGGCTCCGCGTATCGCGCGCATTCGCGAACCGGGCAGTCGGCTTCGAGGGCGAGGACTTCATCAACCTGGCCGCCTGCTATTCGACGGACGACCCGCCGGCGCGGGTGCTCGCGCGGCTGCGCGAGATCGAGCGGGCCTGCGGGCGGCCGCGCGAGGCGCCCAAGTGGGCGGCGCGCACGCTGGACCTCGACCTGCTGCTGTACGGGGACGAGGTCGGCCGCCACGACGGTGCGGAACTGCCGCGGCCGGACCTCGTGACGCGTGCCTACATGCTGGGGCCGCTCGCGGACCTCGCGCCCGGGCTGCGCCACCCGGTGCTCGGGCTCACGATCGGCGAAATCTGGCAGCGCTTCGACCGGGACGCGCACCCGCTCGTGCCGGTCAGCCTCGAGGGCGAGGACTGATGGGGCGCTCAGAGGCCGCCGAGGCTGCGGC
The DNA here is from genome assembly GCA_041568095.1 of Steroidobacteraceae bacterium. Lineage (GTDB taxonomy): Bacteria > Pseudomonadota > Gammaproteobacteria > Steroidobacterales > Steroidobacteraceae > SCUD01. The sequence continues at coordinate 3,731 of JBFGAO010000105.1, forward strand.
CGCCGTCGACGGCGAGCACCTGCCCGGTCACGAACGGCGCCGCGGTCGCAAAATACAGCGCGGCCTCTGCAATGTCCTCGGGCGAGCCGATGCGCTTCAGCGCCGTGCGCTCGACGATGCGCTCCTTCATCTGCGGATCGAGGCCTCGCTCCGGCCACAGCACCGGGCCCGGCGCGATCGCATTGACGCGGACCTCCGGCCCGAGCTCGCGGGCCAGCGAGCGCGTCAGCATCACGAGGCCGGCCTTCGCGGCGCAGTAGGCCGGGTGGTCCTTCAGCGGCTGCAGCGCATGAATGTCGGCGAGGTTCAGCACCAGCCCGCGGCGGCGGCGCAATTCCGGCGCGGCCGCCTGCGCGAGGAACAGCGGTGCGCGAAGGTTAGTGCCGACCAGGTCGTCGAACTGCTCGACGGTGACCGTCGCCAGCGGCGTCGGGTAGAAGGTCGAGGCATTGTTGACCAGCACGTCGAGGCGCCCGAATTCCGCGATCACGGACTCGATCAGCGCCGCGGGCGCGCCGGAATCGAGCAGGTCGGCCGCGAAGCCGGCGGCGGAATCGCCGCGCGCGGCATTCAGTTCGCCGACCAGCTGCACGGCCTCGCCGCGCGAGCCGCGGTAGTGCACGGCAACGCGGGCGCCGGCGGCGTGGAAGGCGCGGGCGAGCACCGCGCCAATGCGCCGCGCCGCGCCGGTGACCAGCACGACCCGGCCGTCGAGGGACTGGGCATCGCTCATCTGCGTCGCGCTCCGGCCGCGCTGCGAAAGACGCGCCGACGATACCACGCGGCCGTGGCGCGGCGATGCTGACGCCGCAGCCGCTGCCGGCGCTGTCGGCCGACGAGCAGGCGCATGCCGCGCACGTCGCCGCGCGGCTGCGCGAGCGGCTCGCCGCGGCCGGCGGCTGGCTGCCCTTCGCGGAGTTCATGCAACAGGCGCTGTACGCGCCGGGGCTCGGCTATTACATGGCCGGCGCCGCGCGCTTCGGCGCAGCCGGCGACTTCGTCACCGCGCCGGAGCTGTCGCCGCTGTTCGCGCGCTGTCTCGCCGTGCAGGTCGCCGAGATCCTGGCCGCGGCCGGCGGCGGCGACATCGTCGAGTACGGTGCCGGCAGCGGCCGGCTCGCACAGGACTTGCTCGGGGCGCTGGCCGCGCTCGGCGCGCGGCCGGCCCGCTACCGGATCGTCGAGGTCAGCGCGCCGCTGCGCGAGCAGCAGCGCCAGCGGCTGCAGGCGCGCCAGGCCGCGCAGGACGTGCCGGTCGAGTGGCTGGACGGGCCGCCGGCCGCGGACTGGCAGGGCGTAGCGCTCGCGAACGAGGTCGCCGACGCGCTGCCGGTAGAGCGCTTCCGCTATCGCCGCGGCGGCTGCGAACGCCTCGGCGTGATCGCCGACGGCGATGGCTTCGGCTGGCAGGCGCGGCCCGC
>JBFGAO010000106.1:0-5070 GCA_041568095.1 Steroidobacteraceae bacterium
ACATGTTGTCTCCCGGGTTGAGCCTCCATGTGCCCCATACGACAACCCCTCGCTTTGCGAGGGGCACCCAGCCGCATGTGTCGACACATGTGTGGTGTTAAATTGCTGAAAAAGCGCGCGATTTATACCATAAAGACCGCGGCGCAACAATTTGCCCCGGGGTGCTGTTGCGCCGGCCCGGCCGGCACCCGACAATGCCCCCGCCCGACGCCCTGAGCGAAGTCATGACAGTTACCCTTAAAACCGCGGAAGAACAGGAGAAAATGCGCGTTGCCGGGCGCCTGGCGGCGGCCGTCCTCGACATGATCGGCGAGCACGTCAGGCCCGGCATTACGACCGAGGAACTGGACGAGATCTGCCACCGCCACATTATCGAGGTCCAGGGCGCGGTGCCGGCGCCGCTGAATTACAAGGGTTTTCCGAAGTCGATCTGCACCTCGGTCAACCACGTCGTCTGCCACGGCATCCCGGGCGACCGGGTGCTGCGCAACGGCGACATCGTCAACGTGGACATCACGGTCATCAAGGACGGCTACCACGGCGACACCAGCCGGATGTTCCTGGTCGGGGACTGCCCGGTGCAGGCCCGCCGGCTGTGCGGGATCGCGCAGCAGGCCATGTGGCGGGGCATCCGCCAGGTGCGCCCCGGGGCCCGGCTCGGCGACATTGGCCACGCGATCCAGCAGTTCGTCGAGTCCGAGGGCTACTCCGTGGTCCGCGAGTACTGCGGCCACGGCATCGGCCGCGTGTTCCACGAGGACCCCCAGGTGCTGCACTACGGCGAGCCGGGCACCGGCCTGGAACTGCAGCCCGGCATGACCTTCACGGTCGAGCCGATGATCAATGCCGGCCGCAGGCACGTGAAGCTGCTGGGCGACGGCTGGACCGTCGTGACCAAGGATCATTCGCTGTCGGCGCAGTGGGAGCACACGCTGCTCGTGACGCCCGACGGCCACGAAGTGCTGACGCTCGGCGCGGCCGAACGCGCCGCCGCGGAATGATGCCGGGCCTGCCCGGCGGCGCGCCCGCGGGCCCGGCGCCGGCCACGGCCGGGCCGGCCTGGGCCTACCTCGACGGCGTCGCCGCGCGGCTTGCCTCGTCGCGGAACGCGGTCTCGGACTTCCGCGCCACGCTGACCGCCGGCGACGAGGAGCTCGCGCAGCGCTTCCAGGCCGACGAGCCGGTCGAGGCCCTGGTCCGCGACCGCGCCCGCCTGGTCGACCTGCTGCTGCAGCAGGCCTGGCAGCGGCAGGCTGGCGACGCGGCCGGCGCCGTCGCGCTGCTCGCGGTCGGCGGCTATGGCCGCGGCGAGCTGCTGCCCTGCTCCGACATCGACGTGATGCTGCTGCTGCCGCAGGGCGAGCAGCCATCCTGCACCGCCGCGCTCGAACGCTTCCTCATGTTCCTGTGGGACATCGGGCTGGAGGTCGGGCACAGCGTCCGGACCATTGACGACTGCCAGCGCGAGGCGCTCGCCGACGTCAGCGTCGCGACGACGCTGATCGAGGCGCGGCTGCTGGCCGGTCCGGAGCCGCTGTTCGCCGCGATGCGCCGCGCGATCGCTGCGGACCGGCTGTGGTCGTCGCGCGACTTCTTCGATGCGAAGGTGCGCGAGCAGGCCGAGCGGCATCACCGCTACCACGACACGGCCTACAACCTCGAGCCGAACGTCAAGCAGAGCCCGGGCGGGCTGCGCGACATCCAGACCATCGGCTGGGTCGCGAAGCGGCACTTCGGCGCCGACACGCTGCAGGAGCTGGCCGCGCAGGGCTTCCTGACGGCGCGCGAGCTCGCACAGCTCGAGGTCGCGCAGTCCTACCTGTGGAAGGTCCGCTTCGCGCTGCACCTCGTCACCCGGCGGCGCGAGGACCGGCTGCTGTTCGACCACCAGATCCGGCTCGCGCGGATGTTCGGCTACGAGGATGCCACCTACACCCTCGCGGTCGAGCAGTTCATGCAGCGCTACTACCGGACCGCGATGTTCGTCAGCTGGCTCAACGAGCTGCTGCTGCAGCACTTCCGCGAGGCCATCCTCGCCGACCAGGACGCGCCGCCCGTGCCGCTGTCGCAGTGGTTCCAGGAGCGCGACGAATACCTCGAGGTCCGCAGCCGCGACGCCTTCGTCCGCAATCCGTCGGCGCTGCTCGAGCTGTTCGTCGTGCTGCAGCAGAACCCGCGGCTGAAGGGCGTCCGCGCGGACACGATCCGGCTCGTGACCGAGCACCTGTGGCTGATCGACGAGGAGTTCCGCCAGAACCCGCGCAACCACCGGCTGTTCCTCGAGGTCCTGCGCGCGCCGGCCGGCGTCACGCACGAATTGCGGCGCATGAACCTGTACGGCGTGCTGGGCCGCTACATCCCGGCCTTCGGCCGCATCGTCGGCCGCATGCAGTACGACCTGTTCCATGCCTACACGGTCGATGCGCACACGCTGTTCGTCGTCAGCAACCTGCGCCGCTTCGCGCTGGAGCGCTACGACCACGAGTTCCCGAAGCTGGCGCGGATCTTCCGCGCGCTGCCGAAGCCCGAGCTCGCCTACCTTGCCGCGATCTTCCACGACATCGCGAAGGGCCGCGGCGGCGACCACTCGGAACTCGGCGCCGTCGACGCCGAGGCCTTCTGCCTCGAGCAGGGCCTGTCTCGCTACGACGCGCGGCTGGTGGCCTGGCTGGTCCGCAACCACCTGAGCCTGTCCGTGACCGCGCAGAAAAAGGACATCGCCGACCCGCAGGTCGTCAACGCCTTCGCCCGCGAGGTCGGCGACGAGACGCACCTGGACTACCTGTACACGCTGACGGTCGCCGACGTCCGCGGCACCAACCCGAAGCTGTGGAACGCCTGGAAGGCCTCGCTGTTCGACGAGTTCTACGAGCGCGTCAAGCAGGCGTTGCGCCACGGGCTCGAGAACCCGATCGACCGCGAGCAGCTGGTGGCCGACACGCAGGCCGGTGCCAGGGAACTGCTGGCGGCGGCACGCGTGCCGCCCGACGTCATCGACGCGGTGTGGTCGGCGCTGCCCGAGGCCTATTTCCTGCAGCACTCGCCCGAGGAAGTCGCCTGGCACGCGCGCCAGCTGGCCCGGCGCGACCCCGGCGACGCGACGCCGCTGGTCGCGGTCGCCGACCACCCGTCGCGGGCCGGCACGACGCTCGTGCTCGTCTACACGCGCGGCCGCCGCCACAGCTTTGCGCGCGCGACCGCGGCGCTGGACCAGATGGGAATGAACATCGTCGACGCGCGGATCACGCCGACATCCGGCAGCGGCAGTCTCGACAGCTACGTCGTGCTCGAGGACACCGGCGATCCCATCGCCGAGCCGGAACGGATGGCGGACATCGAGGCGCAGCTGCACGCCTCGCTGGCGCTGCGCGAGGATACGGCGCCGGCGGTGACGCGCCGGGCGCCGCGACAGGTCCGGATGTTCACGACCCCGACGCAGGTCAGCTTCGCGGACGATGCGGCCAATCGCCGCACGATCATGCAGGTCGTCGCCGGCGACCGGCCCGGCCTGCTGTCGGAAATCGGCAAGCTGCTGTGGGAGGCCGGCGTCGAGCTGCGCGGCGCCAGGATCATGACCGTCGGCGAGCGGGCCGAGGACGTCTTCTACGTGACCGACGAGCGCAACGCGCCGCTGGACGAATCGCGCCGCGCCGCGCTCGCCGACGCGCTGCAGCGCCGGCTCGACGCCCGCGACGCCGCCGCGTGAACCCCGACCTCGCGCGGCTGCAGCCCTACCCCTTCGAGCGCCTCGCCGCGCTGAAGGCCGGCATCGAGCCGCCCGCCGGGCTCGCGCACATCGCGATGACGATCGGCGAGCCGCAGCACGCGCCGCCCGCATTCGCGCTCGAGGCCCTGGGCGCCGCGCTGGACGGCCTCGGCGGCTACCCGGCCACCGCGGGCCTGCCCGAGCTGCGTGCCGCCTGCGCGGCCTGGCTGCAGCGTCGCTACCGGTTGCCGGCGGGTGCCATCGACCCGGACACGATGGTGTTGCCGGTCAATGGCACGCGCGAGGCGCTGTTCGCTTTCGCGCAGGCCGTCGTCGACCGCGGCCGCCAGGCGCGGGTCGCGATGCCGAATCCCTGCTACCAGATCTACGAGGGCGCGGCGCTGCTCGCCGGCGCGACGCCGCTGTTTCTGCCCTGCAGCGGGCACACCGGCTGGCTGCCTGACCTGGACGCGGTAACCGACGCCGACTGGGCAGGCTGCCAGCTGCTGTATCTCTGCAGCCCCGGCAACCCGACCGGCGCCGTCGCGGGGCGCGACTGGCTCGAGCGCGTGCTCGCGCTGTCCGACCGCCACGGCTTCGTGATCGCCTCCGACGAGTGCTACGCGGAGATCTATGACGACGAGGATGCGCCGCCGCCCGGGCTGCTGGAGGCCTGCGCGGCTACCGGCCGCGACGGCTTCGAGCGCTGCGTCGTGTTCCACAGCCTGTCCAAGCGCTCCAGCCTGCCCGGCCTGCGCTCCGGCTTCGTCGCCGGCGACCCGGCGGTGCTGGCCCCGTTCCTGCGCTACCGGACCTACCACGGCTCGGCGATGCCGCTGCCGGCCCAGCGCGCCAGCATCGCCGCCTGGCGCGACGACGCCCACGCGCGCGAGAATCGCGCGCTGTACCGGCGCAAGTTCGACGCGGTGCTGCCGCTGCTGGACGGCGTGCTGCCGGTCGCACGGCCGGCCGGCGCCTTCTACCTGTGGGCCGGCGTCGGCGGCGACGACGAGGACTTCGCGCGGCGCCTGTACGCTGGGCAGAACGTGTCGGTGCTGCCGGGCAGCTACCTGGCGCGCGAGGCCGGCGGCGCCAACCCGGGGCGCGGCCGCGTGCGGATCTCGCTGGTGGCGGGCGTCGATGCATGCGCCGAGGCGGCGCACCGGATCCGGACCTTCATCGAGGAGAACTGAACGATGAGCCAGCTGAAGCAGCTGATCGAGGAGACCTGGGAGCGCCGCGAAGCGCTGAGCCCGGGCAACGCGCCCGGCGGGCTGCTGCAGGCGCTCGACGACTGCCTCGGGCTGCTCGACTCCGGCCAGGCCCGCGTCGCCGAGCCGGTCGACGGCGGCTGGCGCGTCAAC
>JBFGAO010000107.1:0-5058 GCA_041568095.1 Steroidobacteraceae bacterium
CGTTGCGGTTGCGCTCGCGGCAACTGCGGGCTGCGGCGGCGGCAGCGCGCCGTCCTCGCCGCCCGGCGCCATCGACCCGCCGCCGGCCGGCTGCGACGGATCCTGCGCGACCGCTGCCAGCCTGCTGTCCGTCGCCGCGGTCGAGGGCGTGCTCGCCCGCGCGATCGCCGAGGCCCAGGCACGCAGTGCGGCCGCGACGATCGCCGTGGTCGACCGCGTCGGCAATGTGCTGGCCGTGTTCCGGATGAACGGCGCGGCGACGACCGTGACGCTGCGGACCAACGGCGCCAGCGGCGGGCTCGAGGGCGTGTCCATCGTCCCGGACACGATGGCGGCGATCGCGAAGGCGGTCACCGGCGCCTACCTGTCCAGCGAGGGCCATGCCTTCGGCACGCGAACGGCGAGCCAGATCGTGCAGGACCACTTCAACCCGCGCGAGGTACTGGCGCCGGCCGGGCCGCTGTTCGGCGTGCAGTTCAGCCAGCTGCCCTGCTCCGCCCTGTCGCGGCGTGACGCCGGCGGCGCGGCCGACGCCGGCCCCAAGCGTTCGCCGCTGGGGCTCGCGGCCGATCCCGGCGGCCTGCCGCTCTACCTCGGCGGCACGCCGGTCGGTGGCATCGGCGTGATCGCCGACGGCGTCTACGGGCTGGACCCGGACATCGGCGACGTGGACCGCGACCTCGACGAGTTGATCGCGCTGGCCGGGACCTTCGGGCTCGCGGCGCCGGATGATCGCCGCGCCGAGCGAATTACGGTCGACGGCAAGCTGCTGCGCCTCGCCGACGCCGGCTTCGCGGACCTGCAGGCCAGCCCGGCCAGTGCGCCGGCCTTCGCGAGCCTGGTCGGCAGTGCCGGGCAGCTGGTCGCGGTGCCCGGTTACGCGGCCGCAGCAGTCAGGGCGGGTACCGCCTTCGGCCAGCCGGCCTCGGGCCTGCGACCGGACGCACTGGACTACCCGGGCCTCGACGCCTTCGTGCTGGTCGACGCCGCGAACTCCGAGCGCTTCCGCCCGGCTGCCGGCACGGATGGCGCCGGCGCGCTGACGGCCACCGAGGTGCGCACGCTCATTTCGTCTGCACTGCAGGTCGCGCGCCGCACGCGCGCGCAGATCCGCCGGCCGCTGGGCTCGGCGGCGCGCGTGACCGTCAGTGTCGTCGACACGAACGGCGCCGTGCTGGCGATCGCGCGCGGCCGCGACGGCCCGGTGTTCGGCATCGACGTATCGCTGCAGAAGGCGCGCACGGCCGCTTTCCTGTCGTCGCCGGCAGCCGCGGCGGCGCTCGCGGGGCTGCCCGATGCCGTCTACCTCGACGGCGGGCTCAGCGTTCTGCGCAGCGAGCCGCCGGGCCAGTACGTCGCGGCGCTGCGCGCCTTCACGGGCCTGCCGTCGGCTCTGGCGGACGGCCAGGTCGCATTCAGCGCGCGCGCAGTCGCGAACCTCACGCGGCCCTATTACCCCGATGGCGTCGACGGCAACCCGGCAGGCCCGCTCAGCAAACCGCGCGGCCAGTGGTCGGTGCTGTCGACCGGCCTGCAACTGGACGTCGTGCACAATGCCGTGATCCGGCACGTCGCCTTCGTCGCCGGCCTCGCGCCCGACGTGCCGCAGAACTGCAGCGGCGTGCGCGGTTTCAACCAGGGCTTCGCCATCAGCGGCGCGGTGGCCGCACTCGCGAACGGCCTGCAGGTCTTCCCTGGCGGCGTGCCCGTCTACCGCGGCAGCCAGCTCGTCGGCGGCATCGGCGTGTCCGGCGACGGCGTGGACCAGGACGACATGATCGCCTTCCTCGGTGTCCACGAGGCCGGGCTCGCGCTCGGCGGTGCGATCGGCAATGCGCCGGCCGGGCGCCGCAGCGACACGCTGGTCGTCGCCGGCACGCGGCTGCGCTACGTGAACTGCCCGCAGGCGCCGTTCCTCGACTCGACGACGGAGGCGCCCTGTGGCGGCAAGTGACGCGCGCGCCTGGCTCGGCTGCCTGCTGTGGCCGCTGGCCGCGGTCGTTGCCGCGGACGAGCCGCCGCCGGCCGCGGAGCCCTGCCCGCCGCAGCGCCCGGTCGAGGCCGAGCGCCGCAGCCCGACCGTGCCGGTGCTGCGCTTCGAGCCGACGCCCTGCGACCCGTCGCGGCTGCCGCCGGCCGACCCGAACCAGCTCGACGCCTTCCCGGAGTTGCCGGACCGCTGGCGGATCGTCGGGCTGCTCGGCTATCGCGAAAACCTGCTCGATCCCTACCACGGCAACAACTGGCTCAAGGGCGACCGGCCGGCCTTCGGCAAGGACTGGTTCGTCAGCATCGCCGCGATCAGCGACTCGGTGATCGAGCCACGCCGCTTCCCGCTGCCGGTCGCCGGCCCGGCCAGCGCGGATCCCGGCAGCGTCGACCAGGTCGGCGACGGCCGGCAGTTCGTGTTCGCCGAGAACCTGATCGTCGAGGCCGTGCTGTACCAGGGCGACACCGTGTTCCGGCCGCCGGACTGGGAATTCCGCTTCACGCCGGTGTTCAACTGGAATTACGCCGAGGCCGGCGAGCACGGCATCCTGAAGGCGAACGCGGACTTCGGCAGGCAGCGGACCGAGGGCGTGATCGGCGTGCAGGCGCTGTTCGTCGACAAGCACCTGCGCAACGTCTCCGAGCGCTACGACTTCGACAGCCTGCGCCTCGGCATCCAGCCGTTCACGGCCGACTTCCGCGGCTTGCTGTTCCAGGACAGCCCCTTCGGGCTGCGGCTGTTCGGCACCCGCGACAACAACCGCTGGCAGTACAACCTCGCCTGGTTCCGCCGCCTCGAGAAGGACACGAACAGCGGCCTGAACAACCTCGTCGAGCTGGGCGGCGACGCCTTCCGCGACGACGACGTGTTCGTCGCAAATCTGTACCGGCAGGACTTCCCGTGGCTGGGCTTCAACTCGCAGCTCGTGCTGCTGCACAACCGCAACCGCGAGGGCGGCGAGGTCCGCTACGACGACAACGGCTTCATCCAGCGCCCGGCCTCGCTGGGCCTCGAGCGCGGCCGCGACTACGACGTGACCTACGCGGGCTACAACGGCGACGGCCACGTCGGGCGCTGGAACCTCAGCCTGTCGGCCTACGCGGCAATCGGCGACGAGCGGCGAGGCGCCTTCGCCGAGGCCGGCGGCGACATCCGCGCCTACTTCGCGGCGGCCGAGGTCTCGCGCGACTTCGACTGGGTCCGCACGCGGTTGACCGGCGTCTGGGCCTCCGGCGATGACGATCCCTTCGACGACGTCGCCGGCGGCTACGACGCGGTGTTCGAGAACCCGCTGCTGGCCGGCGCCGACACCAGCTTCTGGATCCGCCAGCCGGTGCCGCTGATCGGCGGCGGTCGCGTCGCGCTGTCCGGGCGCAACGGCCTGCTGAACTCGCTGCGCTCGTCCAAGGAATTCGGCCAGTCGAACTTCACGAACCCGGGCCTGCTGCTGCTCGGTGCCGGCGCCGACCTGGACCTGACGCCGACGCTGCGCGTCAGCGTCAACGCCAACGGCCTGTGGTTCGACGACACGGCGGTGCTGGAGGTCGCGCGCGCGCAGGCCGACGTCGGCCGCGAGATCGGCCTGGACCTGTCGCTGGCGCTGACCTGGCGGCCGCTCGCGAGCCAGAACATCGTGCTGCGACTGTCGGCCGCGGCGCTGATCCCCGGCAGCGGCTTCCGCGCGCTGTTCGGCAGCGGCGTGCCTTATTCCGTGCTCGGCAACGTGGTGCTGGCCTACTGATGCGCCGCAAGCACCTGGCATGGCTGCCGCTGCTCGCCGTCGTCGCGCTGGCCCGCGCCGCGGAAGGGCCCGGCACGGCCATCGAGCGTGGCTGGGTCACGGCACCGCCGGCGCCGCTGATGCAGACGCAGGTCGAGGCAGACCACAAGAGCGCCGGCTGCCTCGACTGCCACCGGCAGACCGAGCAGCCGACCATGCACGCGAGCCCGGCCGTCGTGCTCGGCTGCACCGACTGCCATGGCGGCGACGCGACCGTGCGCTGGGACGGCGAGCCCGTTGCCGGCGGCGAGAACTGGCGGCAGGCGCGCGACCGCGCGCATGTGCTGCCGCGCTACCCGGAGGCCTGGCAGTACCCGGCGAGCGCGAACCCGGTGCGCTCCTACTCGCTGCTGAACCGCGAGGCGCCGGAATTCCTGCGCTTCGTCAACCCTTCCGACTACCGCGTTGCGCGCGAGGCCTGCGGAGCCTGCCATCTGCCGACCATCCTCGCTGCCGAGCGCAGCCTGATGTCCACCAACGCGATGTTCTGGGGCGGCGCCGCGTACAACAACGGCATCCTGCCCTTCAAGCAGTACCTGCTCGGCGAGGCCTACACGCGCGACGGGCAGGCCGCGATCGTCGAGGGCGCGCCGGCAACCGACGAAGAGCGTCGCGCGCACGGCATCCTGCCGCGGCTGTACCCGCTGCCGCGCTGGCAGAACCTCGAGCCTGCGGACGTCTTCCGCGTCTTCGAGGACGGCGGCCGCAACCTGACGAACCTGTTTCCCGAGACCGGGCTGCCTAACGTACCCGGGCTGATCCAGCGCCTCGAGGAGCCGGGCCGGCCGGACATCCGGCAGTCGAACCGCGGCCGCGGCACCGGCGCGCGCATCGCGGTGCCGGTGCTGAACATCCACAAGACGCGGCTCAACGACCCGCTGGCCTGGTTCCTCGGCACCAACGACCAGCCCGGCGACTACCGCTCCTCCGGCTGCGCCGCCTGCCACGTCGTCTACGCGAACGACCGCGACCCGCGGCATTCCGGCCCCTGGGCCGCGGCCGGCCACGACGGCAGGAGCCGGAGCGCCGACCCGGTGATCCCGAAGGACCGGCCGGGCCATCCGGTGGGACATGCGTTCTCGCGTGCGATCCCGACCAGCCAGTGCATGGTCTGCCACATGCACCAGCCGAACATGTTCATGAACAGCTTCCTCGGCTACACGATGTGGGACTACGAGTCCGACGCGCCGGCGATGTGGCCGAAGGAGCAGCGCTACCCGTCCGCGTCCGAGATGCGCGCGGTGCTGGACCGCAACCCCGAGGGCGCCGCCGCGCGCGGCCTGTGGGC
>JBFGAO010000108.1:0-5057 GCA_041568095.1 Steroidobacteraceae bacterium
CGCGCCCTGATGCGCGAGGGCGAAGCCCCGGTCGAGCGCACCTCGCGGGCCTCGCTGCGCCTGCTGGGCAGCGTCGGCGAGCCGATCAATCCCGAGGCCTGGGAGTGGTACTGGCGCGTCGTCGGCGACTCGCGCTGCCCGATCGTCGACACCTGGTGGCAGACCGAGACCGGCGGCATCCTGATCTCGCCGCTGCCGGGCGCGACGGACCTGAAGCCCGGCTCGGCAACCCGGCCGCTGCCAGGCATCCGCCCCGCGCTCGTCGATGCCGAGGGCCGCGAGCTCGAGGGCGCGACCGAGGGCAACCTGGTGCTGCTGGACAGCTGGCCCGGGCAGATGCGGACCGTCTACGGCGACCACCAGCGCTTCATCGACACCTACTTCACGACCTATCCGGGCAGGTACTTCACCGGCGACGGCGCGCGCCGCGACGAGGACGGCTACTGGTGGATCACCGGCCGCGTCGACGACGTCATCAACGTGTCCGGCCACCGGATCGGCACCGCCGAGGTCGAGAGCGCGCTGGTCGCGCACCCGAAGGTCGCCGAGGCCGCCGTCGTCGGCTTCCCGCACGAGGTCAAGGGCCAGGGCATCTATGCCTACGAGACGCTGATCGCCGGCGAGCAGCCCGGCGACGAGTTGCGCAAGGAGCTGGTGCAGTGGGTCCGCAAGGACATCGGCCCGATCGCGACGCCGGACCACATCCAGTGGGCGCCCGGGCTGCCGAAGACCCGCTCCGGCAAGATCATGCGCCGGATCCTGCGCAAGATTGCCGCGAACGAGCACGACAAGCTCGGCGACACCTCGACGCTGGCCGACCCGGCCGTGGTGCGCGACCTCGTCGACAACCGGCGCCAGGCCGGATGATGCGCGTCGCGGCTGCTGTGCTGGTCCTCGCCGCGCTGGCCGGCTGCACGGCCGGCCCGGCCGCGGACCGGGTCGCGATCGGGACCTGGAACATGGAGTGGCTGATCGCGCCGGACACCTTCGACGCGCTGGCCGGGCGCTGCCTCGGCGAGGGCCGCCGCGCCCGCGGCAGCGACCGCGTGATCCCCTGCAACCTCGTGCCGCGCGCGCGCTGGGACGACGCCGAGCTCGCGCGGCTGCGCGAGTTCGCGGCGGCGCTGCCGCTGGACGTGATCGCGCTGCAGGAGGTCGACGGCGAGGAGGCGGCGCGGCTGGTGTTCACCACGCACGACTTCTGCTTCACGCAGCGCCGCCACGTGCAGAACGTCGGCTTCGCGATCCGCCGCGGCATTCCGCACCGCTGCAACGAGGACTACCGCGCGCTGGGCCTCGCCGACGACGACGTGCGCTGGGGTGCCGACCTGACGCTTTACCCGGGCAGCAGCAACGAGATGCGCCTGCTGGCCGTGCACCTGAAGTCCGGCTGCAACCGCGACCCGCTCGAGGAAAGACGGCGCGACTGCCACGTGCTGCAGGACCAGGTGCCGGTGCTGGAAGACTGGATCGACCGGCGCGCGCGGGCGCGCGAGCGCTTCATCGTGATCGGCGACTTCAACCGCCGCTTCGACCGCGAGGGCAGGGTCGCCCGCAACGAGCGGGGCAAGACCATCGCGATGTGGCCGGAGATCGACGACGGCGACCCGGCTGGCGCCGACCTCGTCAATGCCGGCGAGCGCCACGGCATGCTGTCCTGCCTGCCCGGCTCGCAGCCGCGCTGGCCGATCGACTACATCGTGCTGGGCAGCCGCCTCGCGCCGGCGCTCGTGCCCGGCTCGTTCCGCGTCTGGCCCTACCCGGACCGCTCGCGCTGGCCGGACCACTGCCTGATATCCGTCGAACTGCAGCTGGAGGCCCGCCATGGCCTATGAAAAGGACAACATCTTCGCGAAGATCCTGCGCGGGGAGATCCCCTGCCACCGCGTCTACGAGGACGAGCACACGCTCGCGTTCATGGACATCATGCCCAAGACCGCCGGACACACGCTGGTCGTGCCGAAGGCCGGCCGCGAGGACATCTTCTCGACGCCGCCGGAGGCGCTGGCCGCCGCGATCCGCACCGTGCAGAAGGTCGCTCGCGCGGTCCGCAAGGCCTTCGACCCGGCCGGCGTCACGATCGCGCAGCTGAATGGCGAGGCCGCCGGGCAGAGCGTGTTCCACCTGCACTTCCACGTGATCCCGCGCTACGCGGGCGGCGACGAGGGCATCCACGCCCGGGCCGGCGCCGACCCCGACACGCTGGCGGCGCAGGCGGCGAAGATCCGCGACGCGCTCGGGGACTGACGCGCCGATGGGCGGACCCGGCGGAGGCTTCCGGTGGATCGGCGGTGCCGACGCGCGCTTCTGGGAGCGCGTGCTCGCGCTCGCGGCGCTGACGCTGCTCGCGCTGCTGCTGTACCGGATCCTGCAGCCCTTCCTCGCGCCGATGGCCTGGGCCGTGTTCCTGGCCTTCCTGCTGCAGCCGGCGCAGCGGCGGCTCGCGGCCCTGCTCGGCGGGCGCGCGTCGGCCGCGGCGCTGCTGCTGACCGTCGGCATGCTCGCGCTGTTCCTCGGCCCGCTGACCGCGCTCGCGATCGCCTTCGCGAGCCAGGCCGCCGAGCTCGCCGCGAAACTGCAGGGCTGGCTGGTCGAATTGCGCGGGCGCGACCTGTCCGAGCTGACCGACTGGCCGCTGCTGCGCACCGCGCTCGACTGGCTCGAGGAGCACGCGATCGTCAGCGTCGCCGAGGTCCAGGCCTGGCTGCTGCAGGGCGCGCGGCGGCTGCTGGAGCGGCTCGCGTCGCTGGGCGGCGCGGCCTTCCTCGGAGCGGCCGGCACGCTGCTGTCGTTCACGGTCATGCTGTTCCTGCTGTTCTTCTTCGTCCGCGACGGCGCCCGGATGGCGCGCTCGACGACGCAACTGATCCCGCTGTCCGACGCGCGCCGGCGCCAGCTGCTCGACCGGCTCGGCGACGTGACGCGCGCCGTCGTGCTCGGCACGGTGCTGACCGCGGTCATCCAGGGGGCGCTGCTCGGCATCGGCTTCGCGGTCGTCGGGCTGCCGGCACCGGTCGTGTTCGGCGTCGCCGCCGCGGTGCTGTCCGTGGTGCCCTTCGGCGGCACCGCGCTGGTCTGGGTGCCCGCCGTCGGCGTGCTGCTCTACCAGGCCGCGTGGGTCGACGCGGCCGTGCTGACCGGCGTCGGCGTCGTCGTCGGCAGCGTCGACAACTTCGTCAAGCCGATGCTGATCTCCGGGCGCGCGGTGGTGCCGACGCTCGCGGTATTCGTCGGCGTGCTGGGCGGCCTCGTCGCGTTCGGCATGATCGGCATGTTCATCGGCCCGGTCGTGATCGCGGTCGCGCTGACGCTGCTGCGCTTCGTCGAGGAGGCGGCCGCACAGCGCGCGGAATGAGCCGGACGCGCTTGCTAGAATGCGCGTCCCGATGACCCACCCGCTGCTCGATTCCCTGAACGACGCCCAGCGCGCCGCCGTCACCGCGCCCCCCGGGCCGGTGCTGGTGCTGGCCGGCGCCGGCAGCGGCAAGACGCGCGTGCTGACGCACCGCGCCGCATGGCTGATCGTCGAGCACGGCGTTTCGCCGCAGGGGCTGCTCGCCGTCACGTTCACGAACAAGGCCGCCGCCGAGATGCGCGGCCGCATCGAGGCGCTGCTGGACCTGCCCGGCAACGCGCTGTGGGTCGGCACCTTCCACGGCATCGCGCACCGGCTGCTGCGCCGGCACTGGCGCGAGGCCGGCCTGCCGCAGGGCTTCCAGATCCTCGACGAGGACGACCAGCAGCGGCTGGTCCGCAAGATCATCCGCGAGCAGGCACTCGACGAGCAGCGCTGGGTGCCGCGCGAGGTCTCCGGCTTCATCAACCACCACAAGGACGAGGGCCGGCGGCCGAAGAAGATGGACGACCGCGACGACCCGACGCGGCGCCAGATGATCCGGCTCTACGACCTGTACCAGCGGCGCTGCGACCAGTCCGGCGTCGTCGACTTCGCCGAACTGCTGCTGCGCTCCTACGAGCTGATCCGCGACCAGCCGCAGCTCGCCGCCTTCTACCGCGAGCGCTTCCGGCACCTGCTGGTCGACGAGTTCCAGGACACCAACGTGATCCAGTACGACTGGCTGAAGCTGCTCGCGGCCGGCGGGGGCATGCCCTTCGTCGTCGGCGACGACGACCAGTCGATCTACCGCTGGCGCGGCGCACGCGTCGAGAACATGCAGCACTTCCGCCGCGACTTCGGCGCCACGGTGTTCAAGCTCGAGCAGAACTACCGCTCGACCCAGCTGATCCTCGGCGCCGCGAACGCCGTGATCGCGCAGAACAGCGACCGGATGGGCAAGGAGCTGTGGACCGCGGCGAAAGGCGGCGACCCGATCCGCGTCTACGCGGCCTTCAACGAGCGCGACGAGGCCGACTTCGTGCTCGACCGGATCCGCGAGCAGCAGCGGTCCGGCCAGCCGCTCGCATCCTGCGCCGTGCTGTACCGCTCGAACGCGCAGTCGCGCGCCTTCGAGGAAGCGCTGATGGCGGCGCGGATGCCGTACCGCGTCTACGGCGGCCTGCGCTTCTTCGAGCGCGCCGAGATCAAGGACGCGCTCGCCTACCTGCGCCTGACGCAGGCACCCGGCGACGACCTGTCCTTCGAGCGCATCGTGAACCTGCCGGCGCGCGGCATCGGCGCCGCGACGATGGAGCAGCTGCGCACGGCGGCCCGGGATCGCGGCACGCCGCTGTGGGACGCCGCGGTCGCCTTGCAGCCGGAACTGCCGACCCGCGCGGCGAACGCGCTGGCGGCCTTCCTCGCGCTGGTCGCGAAGATCCGGGACGCGATCGCGGAGCCGCCGCTGCACGAGCAGGTGCAGAAGGCCATCGAGCTGTCCGGGCTGCGCGAGCACTACGCGAAGGAGAAGGACAACAAGGGCGAGGCGCGGGTCGAGAACCTCGACGAACTCGTCAACGCCGCCGAGGGCTTCAGCCCGGAGCATGACGACGGGCTGCCGCCGCTGGCGGCCTTCCTCGCGCATGCAACGCTGGAGTCGGGTGAGGCCCAGGCTGGCGCCGGCGACGACTGTGTCCAGCTCATGACGCTGCACGCCGCG
>JBFGAO010000109.1:0-5051 GCA_041568095.1 Steroidobacteraceae bacterium
CTCGTCCTGGCGGCGGCGGCGCATCTGCCACAGGCCGTGCAGCACGAACAGCAGGATCAGGACCGGCCCGATCAGCGCCGCCCAGTTGCGGTGCTCGCGGGCCTCGAACAGCTGGCGCAGCACGACCAGCGCCGCGAACGCGAACACGATCAGCGGCAGCACGCCGATGCCGCGCTTGCGCCGGCCCGGCTCCGGCGGCCTGTGTGGCTGCGGCTCGGGCTCCTCCGGCACCTCGAACACGACTTCCTCGCCGCGCGGCTGCGGCGCGCCGGCCTGCTCGAGCAGCTGCTTCAGCACGTCCTGCGCACGCGGCGCGGGCTCCGGCTGCTTCGCGGCACCGGCCGAGAGCTTCCACGGGTTGGCGCCACGCCGGGTCGGCGCGGGCGGCGGCGGCAGTCCCTGCCTGCTGTCCTCGAAGGGATTCATCGGCCTCGCTCCTGCCCCGCAGTCTAGCGCCAAACGCCGCGAGGATCCCGCCGCCGCCGGTTTGCGCTAGCATCGGCCCATGCCCAGCGTCCGCGAGCAGGTCCGCAACAACCTCGTCGCGCTGATCAGCCTGGTGGTCGCGCTGACCAGCCTCGGCTACAACACCTGGCGCAACGAGCAGACCGAGCACAACCGCAACATCCGCGCGGCCGGCTTCGAGCTGCTGACGCAGCTCGGCTCGCTGCAGCAGGTCGTGTTCTACGCGCACTACAACACCGGCGACGCGCGCGGCGACCCGCGCATGGGCTGGGCCGACGTGCTGACGATTGCCGACCTCGCCGCGGTGATGCCCGCAGACGTCGGCCGCGAGGCGGGTGCACTGCGTGAGGCCTGGCAGGCCGACTGGGCGGGGCTCGGCGAGGACGACAGTGCGCACGGCCGCATCGACGGCGCGATCGACGGGCTGCGCCAGGCGACGCTCGCCGCGCTGCGCCGGCTCGACTAGCCGGCGCTCACAGCGCCGGCTTCGCGACCATCAGCACGAGCCCGCCCAGCGGCAGCGCGAGCGCCAGCGCACCCCACCATTCCCAGCGCCGCGCCAGCGATCCGTAGACAGCGCGGTCGAACGGGACGGCCTGCGCGGCGGCCAGCATCTTCCGCTGCAGCGGCGCGACCTGCCACATGAACGCGAGCCCGGAGCCGGCGAACAGCACCAGCGTCCACCAGATCCAGCCGGTGCGCAGGATCGGGAAGCCTCCCAGCATCGCCGCGGCGACGCCGGTCGCGATGATGCCGACGACGCCGGGCATCGTGAGCCAGCGGTCGCTGCGGATGATGCCGTCGACCGTGTGCGCGAGCAGCCGCGGGTCGCCGGTCCGCGCCGCGTGCCAGTGCCAGAACAGGCCGGTCGAGATGTTGCCGAGGAACATGATCACGAACAGCACGTGCAGCAGCTTCATCCACAGGTACATCGCTATCCCCTTTCAGCGATCCGGTCCGGCGGCGGCGCCCGCGCGGGCGGGCTTGCGCGCCCGCAGCGCCACCATCCAGCGGCCGAAGCGGCGCGGCGCGAGCCGCTTGAGGCGCCACAGCCAGCGATAGCGCGCCGGCAGCACGATGTGCGTTGCGCCAGCCGCGGCGCGCGCGAGGATCTCCGCAGCGACCTGGCCGGCTTCCAGCTCCGAGCGCTGCATCATCTTGCGTGCGAGCGTCTGCATCTCCGGCGAGGCCCGCGCGTGCTCCATCAGCCGCGTCCGGAAGAAGCCGGGCATCGCGACCGAGACCTGCACGCCGGCCGCGCCGCACTCCTGCTGCAGCGTCTCGGACAGCGACACGACCGCGGCCTTGGTCGCGTTGTAGGCGCTCGCGTCCGCGGTCGACGCGAATGCCGCGGCGCTCGCGACGTTGATCACGAGCCCGCCGCCCGCGGCCGTCATCAGCGGCAGCTCGGCGCGGCAGCAATGCACGACGCCCATCAGGTTGATCGCGACAATCCAGTCCCAGTCGGCCGGCGGCGTCGCCGCAAAGGGCGCGGCCACCGCGACGCCGGCGGCATTCAGTGCCAGGTCGAGGCCGCCGTTCTCCGCAGCGAAGGCGCCGATGGCGGACTGCACGGCGGCCGCGTCGCCGACATCGACCGGGCAGGCCCGGCATGGCGGGCTGCCGGAACGCTGCAGCGCCGCGGCGACCTCGGCGAGGCGCGCCGCGTCGCGGTCGAGCAGCGCCAGCCGCCAGCCGCGCGCGGCCAGCAGCTCGGCCGCTGCGAGGCCGAGCCCGCTCGCGCCGCCGGTGATGACCGCGCGGCGCGACGGGAAGCGGCGTTCGAGTGCGTCGAGGCTCAGGGCCGGCCGACCGGGGCGAGCTTCTCGGCCACCCAGCCGAGCGTGGCGCCGCCGATCAGGAAGTAGAACACCGACTCGGCCCACCACCACATCCAGATCATGTCGGGCAGGTTGAACACGCCCGACCAGCCGGCCATGAAGGCGCCGTGCAACAGCGTGATGATCACGCCGAACTTGAGGCCGCGCTGCCAGCCCGGTCCTGCCAGCGCCGGCCGCAGCACCGAGTAGATCGCTGCGCTGATGAAGGCGCCGATGAGGCCCCAGGTGATCCAGCGCGGCAGCAGCGCCGCCATGTCCGGCGGCTCCTGGTTCAGTTCCGGCCGCCAGAACTGCGCGTGCGCCTTGTAGGCCTCGACCAGGATCCCCTCGTGCAGCAGCGGCCCGGTCACGAAGCTGACGATCCACTGCGCCGCGTAATAGGCGAGCCCGCCCAGGAACGCGATCTTCCAGTTCGGCATCTGCGTCCCCTCAGCCCTGCGGCGCCAGCTTGTGCGCGACCCAGCCGAGCACGCTGCCGGCGATCAGGTACAGG
This sequence comes from Steroidobacteraceae bacterium, assembly GCA_041568095.1. Lineage (GTDB taxonomy): Bacteria > Pseudomonadota > Gammaproteobacteria > Steroidobacterales > Steroidobacteraceae > SCUD01. Next base: position 2,800 of record JBFGAO010000109.1, read on the forward strand.
ATCGTGTAGTCGACCGCCCACCAGGCCCAGATCTGGTTGGGCAGGTTGAACACGCCCCAGTAGCCCAGCATGTTCACGAAGGCGAACACGGCGCAGATCACGCCGAACTTCAGGCCGCGCTGCCAGGGCGCGCCGGCCAGCGCGCTGCGCACGACCGAGTAGACGCCCGCCGCCAGGAAGGCCGAGAGCAGGCCGGACGGCACCCAGATCTTCATCATCGCCGCCATGTCCGGCGGATCCATCGCAAGCTCGGGGCGCCAGAAGGAGTTGTGCGCCTTGTAGACCGCGCCGAGGATGCCCTCCGGCGAATGGATCACGAATCCCGTGATCATGCTGACGGCGAACAGCGCCACGTAGAACACGACGCCGCCGATGAAGACGATTTTCCAGTTCATGTGCCCCCCCGGGATCTTGTGCTTGAGGCGCCGCTTGGTGCGCTTGGGGGAGCATCCTGCGCCGGACGCGGCCCGGGGGCAAATACTGCGCCGCAAGACGACAAAGGGGCGCTCCCCGTCGCCGGGAAGCGCCCCTGCAAGGGCCAGGCCCCGCAGCCTCAGGCGAGGTCGTAGCGGTCCAGGTTCATGACCTTGTGCCAGGCCGCGACGAAGTCCTGCACGAACTTCTTCTTCGCGTCCTTGCTCGCATAGACCTCGGCCAGCGCCCGCAGCTGCGAGTTCGAGCCGAACACCAGGTCCACGCGCGTGCCGGTCCAGCGGACCTTGCCGCTCTTGCGGTCGCGGCCTTCGTAGACGCCGTCCTTGCCGGCCGGCTTCCACTCGGTGGACATGTCGAGCAGGTTGACGAAGAAGTCGTTCGTCAGCTCGCCGCTGCGCTTCGTGAACACGCCGTGCGCGGCGCCGTTTGCATTGGCGCCGAGCACCCGCAGGCCGCCGACCAGCACCGTCATCTCGGGCGCCGTCAGCGTCAGCAATTGCGCCTTGTCCACGAGCATCGCCTCGGGGGTCACCGAGTACTTGCCGTTGACGTAGTTGCGGAAGCCGTCGGCGATGGGCTCGAGCGGCTCGAAGGACTCGACGTCGGTCTGCTCCTGGCTCGCGTCCATGCGCCCGGGCGTGAACGGCACCTTGACCGTGACGCCGGCCTTCTTCGCAGCCTGCTCGACGCCGACGCAGCCGGCGAGCACGATCAGGTCGGCCAGCGACACCTTCTTGCCGCCAGTGGCCTTCCTGTTGAAGTCGGCCTGGATGCCCTCCAGCACCTTCAGCACCTTTGCGAGCTGCTTCGGCTGGTTGACCTCCCAGTCCTTCTGCGGCGCGAGCCGGATGCGCGCACCGTTGGCGCCGCCGCGCTTGTCCGAGCCGCGGAACGTGGACGCCGAGGCCCAGGCCGTCGACACCAGCTGCGCGACCGGCAGCTTCGCGGCGACGATCTTCTTCCTGAGGTCCGCGATCTCCTTTTCGCCGACCAGCTTGTGGTTCAGCTTCGGGATCGGGTCCTGCCAGATCAGCTCTTCCTTCGGCACCTCCGGCCCGAGGTAGCGCGCCCGCGGACCCATGTCGCGGTGCGTCAGCTTGAACCAGGCGCGTGCGAACGCGTCGTGGAAGGCCTTCGGGTTGTCGCGGAACTTCTTCGAAATCTTCCCGTACACGGGGTCGAAGCGCATCGTCAGGTCGGTCGTCAGCATCGTCGGCTTGTGCTTCTTCTTCGGGTCATGCGCGTCCGGGATGATCTCCGGCGCGTCCTTCGCGACCCACATCCTGGCGCCGGCCGGCGACTTGGTCTGCTCCCACTCGTACTTGAACAGGATGTCGAAGTAGTCGTAGTTCCACTTGGCCGGCGTCTTGGTCCAGGTCACCTCGATGCCGCTCGAGATCGTGTCCTTGCCGTGCCCGCTGCCGTAGTCGCTGATCCAGCCGAGGCCCTGCGCCTCCAGCGGCGCGCCTTCCGGCTCCGGGCCCTTGTGCGACTCGGGCGCCGCGCCGTGGCACTTGCCGAAGGTGTGGCCGCCCGCGATCAGCGCGACGGTCTCCTCGTCGTTCATCGCCATCCGGCTGAACGTCCTGCGGATGTCCTTGGCAGCGGCCATGTAGTCACCGCTGGCATCCGGGCCTTCCGGGTTCACGTAGATCAGGCCCATGTGGGTCGCGCCGAAGGGCGCGTCCAGGTCACGGTCACCGCTGAAGCGCTGGTCCACGCCCAGCCACGCGATCTCGGCGCCCCAGTTCACGTCCTCGTCCGGCTCCCAGACGTCCGGGCGGCCGCCGCCGAAGCCGAAGGTCCTGAAGCCCATC
>JBFGAO010000110.1:0-5006 GCA_041568095.1 Steroidobacteraceae bacterium
GATCGCCTGGCCGTACTCGATCACGGCGAGCTCGGCCTGCTCGGGCGTCGCGTCGCGCAGGTACAGGTTCAGCGGCGTCATGCGTCGCTCGACGTAGACGTGGTCGACGATCAGGTCGTCGCCGTGCACGTGGACCGTCTGTGCGCACTCGCCGACCAGCTCGTCGAGCATGCCGGCGTCGAACCGGCGCCGCGGCAGCCGGACGCGCTTGAACTCCTGCGCGTCGACGAGGCGGCCGGCGCGGTCGTGCCTGAACACCAGGTCGTACTTGGCCATCACTTCCTCGCGCCGTACCGTCTTGACGGCCGGGAAGCGGTCACGGATGACCTTGAAGATGACGTCGAAGGACTCGAGCGTGAAGCAGGCCATCACGAGGCCGCGCTCGCCGGGAGCGCGGACGAAGCGGTCGTCGGTCTGCCCGAGGTGGCGGTAGATCTCGCGGAAGCGTTCGGTCTTGCCCTGCTTGGCGCGGCCGAGGACCGTGAACAGCTCCGACACCGGCTTGCGCGGCAGGATCGAGCGCAGGAACAGCACCGCCTCGCCGACGCGCTCGAGGTCGACGTGGAAGTAGGAGCGCGTGAAGCTGAACAGGATCGACACGTCGGACTCGCGCAGCATCACCGCGTCGACGAGCACGCCGCGCGGCGTGTTGCGGAACGCGATCGCCAGCGGCCGCACCCAGCCGTCGCCGTGGATGCGGCCGACGACGTAGGCGCGGCTCATCTGGTAGAAGACCGGGCGGATCACCTCGACCGCCCGCAGCGGTCGCCGCTCGCCGTCGCGGGACAGGTGCAGGCGGACGTCGGTTGCGACGTGCCCGACGCTGCCCTCGAAGTCGCGCCACGGCGTCCGGAACCGGAAGTCGGACAGCAGTTCCTCGAACAGCAGCGCGATGTCGCCGCGGTTCGAGTAGGTGTTCGTGACGACCTGCGACGTTATGCCGCGCAGCGGATCGAGTTCCAGCGCGAAGAACTCGACGTCCTGGTCCACGCCGACGGTCCCGAACAGCTGGCGGGTCGCCGAGCTGAAGAAGGTCTTCAGGAACTCCGGGTCGGCCAGCTCCGCGATCTGCGCGGAGTACTCGTCCTTGATCCGCCGCCACAGCGCCCGGTCCTGCGCCCGCTCGCCGAGCCGGCGGCGCAGCGCGGCGACGGTCTGGCCGACCATCTGCGAGTACAGCTCGAGCCGTTCGACGACGTCGGCCTGGATGCCGGCCCAGTCGCGGTTCTCGAAGCGTTCCGGCGCGCGCCGCGTGATGGCGCGGAACTCGGCGTTGTAGCGCGAGAAGGCGGCGACGATCGTCGCTGCGCAGTCCCGGGCGAGCGCGGCCTCGGCGGCCGTCACCGGCGGGCCCCCGGCCGCCGCGCCGGCGGCCGCAGGTTCAGGCCATGTTGCGGATCAGCCGGTCGGCGAATTCGCTGCACTTGACCTCGGTCGCCCCGTCCATCAGCCGCGCAAAGTCGTAGGTCACGACCTTCTCGCCGATGGTCCGGTCCATCGCGCCGATGACGAGGTCGGCCGCCTCGATCCAGCCCAGGTAGCGCAGCATCATCTCGCCGGACAGCACCACCGAGCTCGGGTTGACCTTGTCGAGGTTCGCGTACTTCGGCGCGGTGCCGTGCGTCGCCTCGAACACCGCGTGGCCGGTCACGTAGTTGACGTTGCCGCCCGGCGCGATGCCGATGCCACCGACCTGCGCGGCCAGCGCGTCGGACAGGTAGTCGCCGTTGAGGTTCATCGTCGCGATCACGTCGAACTCGTCCGGCCGCGTCAGCACCTGCTGCAGCGTGATGTCGGCGATCGCGTCCTTGATCAGCACGCGCCTGGCGGCCAGCGCCTTCTTCTGCTCGTCGTTCGCGGCCTGCTCGCCCTTGTCGGCGCGCGTGCGCTCCCACTGGTCCCAGGTGTAGGTCGCGTCGGCGAAGTCGCGTTCGGCCAGCGCGTAGCCCCAGTTCCGGAAGGCGCCCTCCGTGAACTTCATGATGTTGCCCTTGTGCACCAGCGTCACGCTGCGGCGGCGGTTCGCGACCGCGTACTCGATCGCGGCGCGCACGAGCCGCTCGGTACCCTCGCGGGACACGGGCTTCAGGCCGATGCCGGAGCTGTCGGGAAAGCGGATCTTGCCGTGCAGCTTCGGGAAGCTCTCCTTGAACAGCTTCAGGAAGCGCTCGTTCTCGGCAGAGCCGGCCTCGAACTCGATGCCGGCATAGATGTCCTCCGTGTTCTCGCGGAAGATCACCATGTCCACCTTCTCCGGCGTGCGCACCGGCGAAGGCACGCCCTTGAACCAGCGCACGGGGCGCAGGCAGACGTACAGGTCCAGCATCTGCCGCAGCGCGACGTTCAGCGAGCGGATGCCGCCGCCGATCGGCGTCGTCAGCGGCCCCTTGATCGACACCAGGTACTCGCGGCAGGCCGCGACCGTCTCGTCGGGCAGCCAGGTGTTCATCAGCCTGTTGGCCTTCTCGCCGGCGTAGACTTCCATCCACGAGATCTTCCGCTTGCCGCCGTAGGCCTTGTCGACCGCCGCGTCCAGCACCCGCACGCTGGCCCGCCAGATGTCCGGGCCGGTGCCGTCGCCCTCGATGAACGGGATGATCGGGTGGTCGGGGACGGCGAGCCGGCCGTCGCGGACCAGGATCTTTTCGCCGGTCTTCGGGGGCGTGATCTGCACTGCGCTCATGGGGTTTCCTGGCTCCCTGTCGAGGCCGCGATGCTAGCACAGCAGTGGCCGGGAACCCGCCGCCGCGCGGCCTGTCTAGGCATTGTCCACGGCTTGAATGCCGGCTGCCGCGGATGGCTAGATACCGGTCTTTGGCGAGAGTCTGAGGGCATGGTCAGCCTGAGCGCATTCAGGGAAATCCAGCAGCGGGTCCCCGGGAGGGTGGCGGCGCTGCTCGCGCTCGTCTGGCTGGGCATGGCGGTGCTGCCTTGCCAGTTGCTCGCGATGCCAGTGGCCGGTACGCCTGCCAGCGCGACGCACGCCCACGACGGGGCCTGTGACTCCTGCCCGGGAGGCGATGCCTCCGGGGACTGCGCGACGGTCGCAGCTTTCGACTGCGTCGAGGACGCCGCAGCGGCACCTGAGCGGCGCATCGACGACGCCGGCAAGCAGCCGGTGCTGGCCTTGTCACCGCCACCGGTCGCGGCCGCAATGGGTCCTCCGCCGGTCCCGGCCGCGATCGTGCGCGATGCAGCCCTTCCTTCCTGCAGCCTCCAGCAGCGCTACTGCAGCTTCCTGAAATAGGCCTCCTGCACGGTTTGTCCCGACCCCGGGCAGTCCTGCAGGAGGAGGCATGTTCATTCGAATCGACGCGCGGGCCGGTCTCAAGGCCCTGATCCTTTACCTGATGTCGGCAGTGGTCGCCGCGGCCGGCGACGCGCTGACGCTCGAGCACGCGACGGCCATCGCGATCGATACGGACCGCGGCCGCGCGGCGCTGCTCGAGGAAGCGGGCGCGCACCGCGAGCGAGCGGTCGCGGCAGGCCAGCTGCCCGATCCCGAGGCACGTATTGGTGCCATGTCGCTGCCGGTGCGGACGCTGTCACTGGTGGAAGAGCCGATGACGATGCTGGAGGTGGGCGTCATGCAGCGCTTCCCGGCCGGCCGCAGCCGTGCGCTGTCACGCGACATCCTTGAGAGCCGGGCGCTGGTCGCAGACGCCTCGGCGGGGCTGCGAGCCAGGGACGTCCGCCTCGCCGTGGCGAGGATCTGGCACGAGCTCGATTACGCCGATGCCAGTATCGTGGCCCTCGAGGAGCAGCGCCGCTGGGCCGCTGCGCTGATCGGTGGTCGCGAGGCCGACTACGCGAGCGGCGGCGCGGATCAGTCTGCGTTGCTCGGCGCGCGCATCGACGCGCTTGCCATCGACGCTCTGCTGATCGAGCGCCGCGGCCAGCGTGCCGCGTTGCAGGCCGAGCTGGCGCGCTGGATCGGCGACGCCGCGGACGAGGCGCGGCAGGCCGCTCCATCGCCGCCTCTGCCCGGCACGCTACCTGCGCTGCAGGCGCAGTTGCCAAGCCATCCGCTGCTGGCCGGCCTTGGACACGAATCCGGATCGGCGGAGCTCGAGACGGCGCTTGCACGGGAGCGCTACAAGCCGGCCTTCGGCGTCGACCTCGCCTGGGGTTACCGGCGGGACCGCGACGACATGGTCAGCGCAATGCTGACCTTCGAGTTGCCGCTGTTCACGCGAGACCGCCAGGACCGCGAACTGGCCGCAGCCCGGGCCCGCAGCCGGGCCGCCGAGGCACGGCAACAGGACGCTGAGCGCGAACTTGAGGGGCGGCTGCGCGCGCTGCTTGCGCGTGCCAGCGTCGCCGCCGACACGCTGCGCCTGCACGAAGGGGACATCGGCCGCGAGACCGAGACCGGCGTGGCGGCGGCTCTGTCGGCCTACCGCGCCGGCGAGTCCTCGCTGGCCGAAGTCGCCGCTGCGCAGCGCCGGCGGATCGAGGTGCGCGACCGGGTCGCGCGGCTGCGTGCCGACCTGCGCCTCGCACTGGCCGAGATCGAGTTCCTGACCGGAGAGACGCCATGAACACCCGCTTTACCTGCCTCGCGATGCTGCTGGCGCTGGCGCTGGCGGGCTGCGGTGACGCGGCTCGGCATCCGGATGCGGGGGATCCCGATCCCCGGCCGCTTTACTACCGGCACCCCATGGATCCGTCGATCACTTCGCCGACTCCCGCAAAGGACTCGATGGGGATGGATTACGTGCCCGTGCATGGAGCGGCACGGGAAGCTGACGCCGTCCTCCTGTCGCCCGCGCTGGTCCACAACTTGGGTGTGCGGACGGTAGCGCTGCGCCACGGGCATGCAGGCGGCGGAGTGCGAACTACGGGCTTGACGGCCTTCGACGAGCGCCGGCTGGCCGAGGTGCGCGTGCGGACCGAGGGCTTCGTCGAACAGCTAGCGGTCCGTGCGCCAGGCGAGGCGGTGCGTCGCGGCCAGATGCTTTTTGCCGTATATGCGCCTCGGCTGGCGGCTGCCCAGCATGAGTTCC
>JBFGAO010000111.1:0-5002 GCA_041568095.1 Steroidobacteraceae bacterium
CCAGCAGCGCGCGCAGCCGGCGGCTGCCGCCGGCGAGCAGCGCCTGCCCGATCGCGTAGTTGCCGAGCACCGACACCGCCAGCAGCAGCAGGTAGGCGGGGACCCAGGAGCCGTAGAAGATCAGAGACGACAGGATCAGCCAGGCCTTGCCGGCACGCTCGTGCCACTGGCCCAGCAGCCAGTAGACCGAGAGCACGACGGCGAGGAAGGCGAGGAACGCCTGCGATGCGAAGACCATGCAGGCCTATCTGGCCCTCAACCAGCCGGTGATCGAGTAGCGTGCCGCCGGCGCGAATGGCGCGACGATGCTGACCGCGTGCATCTGCGGCACGGCGAAGATGTTCAGCGCATTGAAACGGGGCACGTATGCCTCTGCGATGTGCCCGTCATCAGCGATGAACTGCAGCTGGCCGCCCCAGTCGACCTGCCAGCCAGGCGTCAGGTTGTAGACATAGGCGGCGCGGCGGGTCGCCAGGTCGGTCTCGTCGTCGTGCCGGGACAGGAAGTGCCCGGCCGTGTAGCGGGTCGCCTGTGCGTCCGCCCAGGCGATGTCGGTCTTGCCGGTCAGCCGGCGCGCGAATTCGATGACGTTCGGCGAGTTCAGGAACGCGACGAAGGCGTACAGCAGCGACTGCTGCGGCGGCCGCTTCGCCGGATCGTCCGGCACGCGGCGCGTCTCGTAAAGGAACTGGAAGCCCTTGGGTGCGCGATCGTAGGCGAAGCGCACGAACGTCTTCTCGTGGCCCGGCTCGAAACCGCGGCGCATTTCCGGCGTCGCCTCGCGCACGTCCGGCCCGTCGTTGAGCACCAGGCTCCACTTGGTCTCGGTGGACAGGTGCTGGTACAGGGCCTCCGGGCCGCCTGGCCGCAGGAATCCCGGGATGTGCAGCCTGCGGTTGCTGCGGAACAGCGGTGCCAGCCTGGACGGATCCAGCTGCGGGTCGATCTCGAACAGGCTCGCGTCTGGCGGTGGCTGGCTCATCGGCGCATTCTAGCGGCTCAAATTGACACCCCGAAGGGGCGGGCGTAGATTTTTTTCCCCATGCTCGCAACCATCGACGAAAGCCGCTGGCGGACCGAACCGGACGCAGTGCGTGACGCGCTGGAGTCCAACCGGATCGTCTTCTTCCCGGCCTGCCCGGTCCCGCTGCCGGACCAGCAGACGCTGGAGTTCCTGCGCACCGAGCTGCCGTCACGGCTGAAGCTGAAGAACATCAGCTACCACCCGGAAGCCGGGCGGGTCAGTGGCATCGAGGCCGACGCGGCAACGACCAATCGCGTCACCGACGTGCTGAAGTCGCACCTGAACGACGTCACCGCGTTCCTGCGCCGGGTCACCGGCGAGCTGACGCTGGACGCGCGGATTGGCACCTGCAGCTTCCGGCCGATCGAGGAGAAGGGGCGCAACCTGAAGCCGCACGCGAGCAACGAGCTCGTGCACGTCGACGCCGGCGCCTACGGCGCGACGAACGGCGACCGGATCCTGCGCTTCTTCGTCAACGTGAACCCGGCCCGCGACCGGGTCTGGGCGACGAAGGGCAGCTTCGAGGACGTGCTGCGTTCGCATGGCCGGCAGGCCGGCCTGCTCGACGACGCGGGCCGCCTCTGCGTGCCGATCACGAAGGGGCCCGCCGACCGCGCCTTCAGCGCGCTGGTGTCCGGCCTGTCCCGGCTGAACCCGCTCGCGACCGTGCTGGACTCGAGCCCCTACGACCGCGCGATGCGCAGGCTGCACAACTACATGAAGGACGACCCCGGGTACCTGTCCGACATGGCCGGCTACCAGGAGGTCCGCTTCCCGCCCTACTCCGCGTGGACGGTGTTCACGGACGGCGTCAGCCACGCGAGCCTCGAGGGCCAGTTCGCGCTGGTCACGACGATGATCGTGCGGCGCGCGCGGATGCGCTGGCCGGAGCGGGCGCCGTTCGAGACGCTGCAGTCGCTCGTCCCCGCGCGGGCGGCCTGAGCGCCCGCTCCCGCTACCAGTGCACGCCTCGCAGCAGCGAGGCGAACATCACGGCTTCCTGCGACGGCGGTGCCTGCGGCTTCTCGTCCGTGCCGTCGCCCTTCGCGGCCGCCGAGTCCGGGAACATCCGGTAGGCCGTGTTCATGACCACCTCGGACACGCGCGGCATCGTCAGGTGCAGGATCTCGGCGAACAGGCCGAGCCGCGTCGCGACGCGCTTCGGCCGGTCGATGATTGCCTCGGCGATCATGTCGGCCGCCTCGTCGGGCGTCGCGACCGGCATCTGCTCGTAGATCTTGGTCGGCGCGATCATCGGCGTGCGGACCAGCGGCATGTTGATGATCGTGAAGGCGACGCCGCGGTCGGCGAACTCGGCCGCCGCGCAGCGCATCCAGGCCTCCATCGCCGCCTTCGACGCGACATAGGCCGAGAAGCGCGGCGCGTTCGACAGCACGCCGATCGACGAGATTTGGATCACGTGCCCGGACCCGCGCCCGAGCATCGACGGCAGCAGCGCCATCGTCAGGCGCACCGACGCGAAGTAGTTCAGCTGCATCGTCCGCTCGAAGTCGTGGAATCGGTCGAAGGACAGGTCGATCGAGCGGCGGATCGAGCGCCCGGCGTTGTTGACCAGCACGTCCACCCCGCCGTGCTCGTCGAGCACCTGGCGCGCCAGCGCATCGCAGGCCGCGAAGTCGGCGATGTCGCAGGAGTACGCGTGCACCTTGCCGCCGCGGCCGGCCAGCTGCTCGCGGGCCGCCTCGAGCTTCTCCGGGTCGCGCGCGACGATCAGCACCGTCGCGCCGGCGTCGGCGCAGCGCTCTGCCGCCGCGAGCCCGATGCCCGACGAGCCGCCGGTGATCATGACGACCTTGCCGCGCACCGTGCCGGCGAGGCTGCGGTCCAGCGACAGGTCCGGGTCGAGGTGCCGCTCCCAGTAGTCCCACAGCCGCCAGGCGTAGTCCTCGAGCGGCGGCACGCGGATGTCGCTGCCTTCCAGCAGCCGCTGCGTCCTCGTCGAGTCGAACTTCGTCTCCCAGTTGAAGAACTGCAGCACGTTGCGCGGCACGTGCAGGTCGCGCAGCACGGTGTCGATGATCTGTTGCAGCGGCTTGTAGCCGGACACGGTCGCGCTGACGCCCGGCGGCACCATCTCGAGCAGCTTGGGGTCCAGCCGGAATGCCATCATCGGCGCGTGGCCGGCCCGCGCGAACAGGTTCAGCACCTCGCCGACGCGCCTCTGGCGCGGGTCGGTCAGGTGGAAGCACTGGCCGTCCTGCCCGTCGACGTGCGCAAGGTGGTCGAGCGCCGCCGCGACGAAGTCGACCGGCACCAGGTTGATGTAGCCGCCCTCGAGCCCGATCAGCGGGAACCACGGAGGCAGCGACTGGCGGAGCTTCTGGATCGACTTGAAGAAGTAGTAGGGCCCGTCGACCTTGTCGATCTGGCCGGTCTGCGAGTGCCCGACGACGATGCCGGGCCGGTAGACGCGCCATGGGCGGTGGCTGCGGTGGCGCACCAGCGCCTCGGAATCGTGCTTGGTGCGGAAGTACGGATGCTCGAGCCCCGCGGCCTCCTCGAACATGTTCTCCCTGAACGTGCCCTTGTACAGCCCGGCGGCCGCGATCGAGCTGACCAGGTGGAAGCAACCGGCCTCGATGCTGTCGGCGAACTGCAGCGCGTGGTCGGTGCCGATGACGTTCGCGGTCTCCTGCGACTCGGCGCTCGCATCGAGGTCATAGACGGCGGCGAGGTGGAACAGGTGCCGGATCTTGCCCTTCAGCCTGCGCAGGTCGGATGCAGACACGCCGAGGTTGGGCTCGGCGAGGTCGCCGGCGATGGCGACGACGCGGCGCCCGCGCGAACCCAGGCCGGCACGCAACGCCTCGAACTTCTCCATCGAGCGCGGCCGCACCAGCACGTAGATGCGCCCCTCGCGCTCGAGCAGGCGGTCAACCAGGTGCCGGCCGATGAACCCGGTGGCACCCGTCACGAAATAAGCCATCTGCTGCTCCCTGCGATGCAGCGGGTATATTGAACGACCTTATACCCCCGACGGAACCCCTTCGAGATCCGCAGATGCCGAGCGCCCCGCAACGCATGTCGCCTGTCGACGCCGCCTGGCTGCGCATGGACCGGCCCGGCAACCTGATGATGATCGTCGGCGTCATCGTGCTGGACGGCCGCGCCGGCTTCGGCCGCTTCCGGCGCACGATCGAGGAGCGATTCCTGCAATACCCGCGCTTCCGCTGCCGGCCCGCCAGCGGCGCGCTGTCGGCCGCCTGGGAGCCCGACCCGGACTTCGACCTCGACCAGCACCTGCGGCGCGTCGCATTGCCGGCGCCGGCCGGCCAGGCCGAGCTCGAGGCGCTGGTCTCGCACCTTGCCGGCACCGACCTCGACCGGCGCCGGCCGCTGTGGCAGTTCCACTTCGTCGAGAACTTCAACGGCGGCACCGCGGTGATCCTGCGGATCCACCACTGTTACGCCGACGGCATCGCGATGATCCGCGTGTTCCTGTCGCTGACCGACCCCGGCCCCGATGCGCCGGCGGCCCTGCGCGGCGGCCGGCCGGCCGCGCGCGGCGAGCACGACGAAGGCGTCGGGCCGCTGCCCTGGCTCGGCCGGCTCGGCCTGCCCGGCGCCGATTTCGTGCAGCAGCTGCTGGCCGGCGGCGCCGAGTTCGTCGGCAAGGCGGCGGACCTGACGCGCAATCCGGAACAGGCCGGCGAGCTCGCGCGCCACGCGCTCGGGGTCGCGACCGAGCTTGCGCGCATCGCGACGCTGCCCGACGACCCGCCGACGCGCTTCAAGGGCCCGCTCGGCACCCGCAAGATCGTTGCCTGGACCGACCCGCTGCCGCTGGCCGAGGTCAAGACCGTCGCGCGGGCGCTGGGCTGCACCGTCAACGACGTTCTGATGGCGACGGCGGCCGGTGCGCTGGGCGCCTACCTGCGCGACCACGGCGACGACCCGTCCGGGCTCGTCGTCCGCGCGACCGTGCCGGTCAACCTGCGCGACCCGGCCAGCGCGGCC
>JBFGAO010000112.1:0-5002 GCA_041568095.1 Steroidobacteraceae bacterium
CTGCTCGGGCCCGACGCCGCGGCCCTCGCGGATCTCGATCGTCATTGCGCGGCTGACGACGTCGCGCGACGCGAGGTCCTTCGCATTCGGCGCGTAGCGCTCCATGAAGCGCTCGCCGGCGGCATTGCGCAGCACGCCGCCCTCGCCGCGCACGCCCTCGGTGATCAGGCAGCCGGCCCCGTAGATGCCGGTCGGGTGGAACTGCACGAACTCCATGTCCTGCATCGGCAGCCCGGCGCGCAGCACCATGCCGCCGCCGTCGCCGGTGCAGGTGTGCGCCGACGTGCAGGAGAAGTACGCGCGGCCGTAGCCGCCGGTCGCGAGGATCGTCACCTGCGCGAGGAAGCGGTGCAGCGTGCCGGTGGTCATGTCCAGCGCCAGCACGCCCCGGCACTCGCCGTCCTGCATGATCAGGTCCAGCGCGAAGTACTCGACGAAGAACTCTGCGTTGTGGCGCAGCGCCTGCTGGTACAGCGTGTGCAGCATCGCGTGGCCGGTGCGGTCGGCCGCCGCGCAGGTGCGCTGCGCGATGCCCTTGCCGTAGCGGGTCGTCATGCCGCCGAAGGGCCGCTGGTAGATCCGGCCGTCCTCGGTGCGCGAGAACGGCAGGCCGTAGTGCTCGAGTTCGATCACCGCGCTCGGCGCCTCGCGGCACATGTACTCGATCGCGTCCTGGTCGCCGAGCCAGTCCGAGCCCTTGACGGTGTCGTAGAAGTGGTAGCGCCAGTCGTCCTCGCCCATGTTGCCGAGCGCGGCGCTGATGCCGCCCTGCGCGGCGACCGTGTGGCTGCGGGTCGGGAACACCTTGGTCAGGCAGGCCGTCGACAGGCCGGCCTCCGCCAGTCCCATCGTCGCGCGCAGGCCCGCACCGCCCGCACCGACGACCAGCACGTCGTAATGGTGGTCGGCCAGTGCGTAGGCGCTCAAGCGCCGCCCCAGAACGACAGCCTGAGGATCGCCCAGCCGGCCGCGACCGCGAGCAGCAGGTGCGCGATGCGCAGCCCCAGCAGCGTCACGACGAGGATCACGCGCCCGTGCACGTAGTCCTCGACGATGACCTGCGTGCCCAGCGCCGAATGCCACAGCGTCGTCAGCGCGAAGGCCAGCAGCAGGATGCCGTTCAGCGGCTGCGCCGCCCAGGCGGCGACCGTCACGTGCGCGAAGTCCGGCAGCCGCAGCAGCGAGACGACGAACCAGATGCCGAGCGGCACCAGCAGCAGCGACGTGATGCGCTGGTCCCACCAGTGATGGGTGCCGTCCTTGGCCGAGCCGTGGCCCAGCGCCGCGCCGAGCGGGGAACGCAGGCTCATGACGCGGCCCCGTAGCGCGACCAGGCCACCGCGAGGCTGGTGCCGGCGACGACGGCGAACACGGCGACCATCAGCCAGCCCGTGCGCCGCGGCCACGGCTTCTCGAAGCCGAGCCCGGCGTCCCAGGCCAGGTGACGCAGGCCGGCGCAGAGGTGGTACCAGAAGGCGGTCATGCCGCCTGCGATCAGCAGCAGCACGAGCGGATGCCGGTACAGCGCGAGCAGCCTCGCGTAGGGTTCCGGTCCCGCCGCGGCCGCGACCAGCCAGGCGACCAGCAGCACCGTGCAGGCCGACAGGAACGCGCCGCTGGCGCGGTGCAAGATGGACAGCGCCATCGTGTAGCCGAAGCGGTACACCTGCAGGTGCGGCGACAGCGGCCGCGGGTCGCTGCTCACGTCCGGGTCTCCGTCAGAAATCGATGCACCGCCCCGCCTTCTCCCAGTCGCCGTAGCGCGTCGGCTCCGGTCCCGGCGGGCCGCCGATCTCGCGCGGGCGGCGCGGCTGCGCTGCGGGCGCCCGCTGCTTCTCGCTCGCGGCGGGGACTGCGTCGGCAGCGTCGGGGCTGTTTTGCATCGCGGTATTCTGCCAGATCGATTTGCGGCTTGCCCACGGCGATATGCACCCCTTCCGCCCAATTCCGCTGCGCTAGGATGCGCCGATGACGACCACGCTGCGCTGTCCGCTGCCGCAGCTCGGCGCCGTGCTCGCCGCCGGGCCCGATGCCCGCGCGTTCCTGCAGGGCCAGCTGACGAACGACCTGCTGGCGCTCGACCGCCATCCCGGCCTGCTCGCCGCCGCCTGCAGCCCGCAGGGGCGCGTGCTCGAGCTGCTGCGCCTTGCCGCGACGCCCGCGGGCGTGCTGCTGCTGTTGCCGCGGTCGCTGATTCCAGCATTGCAGGAACGGCTGTCGAAATACGTACTTCGCGCCGACCTGAGGCTCGACGACGCGAGCGATCGCATCGCGCTCGCCGGTCTGCTCGACGCGCCGCCGGACCCTTCGTGGACGCCCGCCGCGGCGGCGGCCGCAGGAGTCGCGATGCTGGTCGCCAGCAGCCGCCGGATCCTGCTGGCCGGCGCGCCGGACGCGCTCGACGCGGCGCTGGCCCGCATTCCCGCCGGCGAGGCCGGCGACTGGGAGCACGCCTGCATCGAGGACGGCGAGCCGCAGCTGGGGCCGGACACGACGGGGCGCTGGCTGCCGCAGATGCTGAACCTGGACCTGCTGGGCGGGCTCAGCTTCTCGAAAGGCTGCTACACGGGCCAGGAAGTCGTCGCAAGGACCCAGAACCTCGGGCGGCTCAAGCGCCGGATGCTGCGCTACGAGGGTCCCGCGGGCGTCATCGTCGGCCCCGGCCAGCCGCTGTACGCGGGCGCCGAGACCGCGGGCGAGGTCGTCGCGGCCGCGAGCGGGCCCGCCGGCCTGCAGCTGCTCGCCGTCGTGCAGCTCGCGCGCGGCGCGGACCTGCTGGGACTCGACCCGGGCGGGCGCGAGCTGCGGCCCGCGCCGCTGCCCTACACGATCCCGGTGCGCGAGCCCGGCTCGGCGGCCTGAGCGGCCGCCCGCTCAGTCCTCGCGGCGCAGCTGCGGGAACAGCAGCACGTCGCGGATGCTCGGCGAGTCGGTCAGCAGCATCACGAGCCGGTCGATGCCGACGCCGAGTCCCGCGGCCGGCGGCATGCCGTACTCGAGCGCGCGGATGTAGTCGGCGTCGAACAGCATCGCCTCCTGGTCGCCGGCCTCCTTGCGCGCGACCTGCTCGCGGAAGCGCTCGGCCTGGTCCTCCGGGTCGTTCAGTTCCGAGAAGCCGTTCGCGATCTCGCGGCCGTTGACGAAGAACTCGAAGCGGTCGGTCACGAAGGCGTCACCGTCGCGGCGCCGCGCCAGCGGCGAGACTTCCGCGGGGTAGGAATGCACGAAGGTCGGCTGCTCGAGGTGCCGCTCGCAGGTCTTCTCGAACAGCTCGATCTGCAGCTTGCCGGGGCCGTCGCCGGCCGCGACCGGCAGCCCCAGCGCCTCGCAGGCCGCCCGCAGCCGGTCCCGGTCGCGGATCGTCCTGGCGTCGAAGTCCGGGTTGCGGGCCATGATCGCCTCCTCGACCGACAGCCGCGCGAAGGGCTGCCCGAAGTCGAAGCGCCGCCCCTGGTAGTCCACCTGCAGGCTGCCGGCGATCGCGCCGGCGAGGCCCTGCATCAGCCGCTCGACCAGGCCCATCAGGTCCTCGTAGTCGGCGTAGGCCTGGTACAGCTCCAGCATCGTGAACTCGGGGTTGTGCTGCGTCGACAGCCCCTCGTTGCGGAAGTTGCGGTTGATCTCGTAGACGCGCTCGTAGCCGCCGACGACGAGGCGCTTCAGGTAAAGCTCCGGCGCGATGCGCAGGAACATGTCCTGGTCCAGCGCGTTGTAGTGCGTGACGAAGGGCCGCGCGACGGCGCCGCCGGCGATCGGCTGCATCATCGGCGTCTCGACCTCGAGGAAGTCCAGTGCGTCGAGGTAGTCGCGCAGGTAGCGGATCACGCGGCTGCGGGTCCGGAAGGTCTCGCGCGCCTGCTCGTTGACGATCAGGTCCACGTAGCGCTGCCGGTAGCGCGTCTCGGTGTCGGCGAGGCCGTGCCACTTGTCCGGCAGCGGGCGCAGCGCCTTGGCCAGCAGGCGCAGCCCGGTTGCGCGCACCGACAGCTCGCCCGCCCGCGTGCGCATCAACTGGCCCTCGGCGCCGACGATGTCGCCGACATCCCAGCCCTTGAAGGCCTCGTAGGCCTCGCCCAGCGCGTCGGCCTGCAGGTACAGCTGCAGCTGGCCGGAGACGTCCTGGATCTTCGCGAACGAGGCCTTGCCCATCACGCGCTTGAACATCATGCGGCCCGCGACGCGGACGCTGACCGGGTGCTGCCCCAGCCACTCGTCGCTGCGGCCCTCGTAGGTCGCGTGCAGGTCGGACGCCAGCGCGTTGCGGCGGAAGTCGTTCGGGTAAGCGACGCCGGACTCGCGCAGCCGCGCGAGCTTGGCGCGGCGCTCTGCGACCAGCGGGTTGACGTCGTCCTGCTCGGGAGTCTCATCCATCGGCGCGGGTCCTCACAGCCCCTGCTTCAGGCTGGCTTCCATGAACGGATCCAGGTCGCCGTCCAGCACGGCGGTCGTGTTGCCGGTCTCGTGGCCGGTCCGCAGGTCCTTGATCCGTGACTGGTCCAGCACGTAGGAGCGGATCTGGTGGCCCCAGCCGACGTCGGTCTTCTGGTCCTCGAGCACGCGCGCGGCGGCATTGCGCTTGTTGACCTCGAGCTCGTACAGCTTGGCCTTCAGCATCTTCATCGCGGTCGAGCGGTTCTTGTGCTGGCTGCGCTCGCTCTGGCAGGCGACGACGATGCCGCTCGGCAGGTGCCGGATCCGTACCGCCGACTCGGTCTTGTTGACGTGCTGGCCGCCCGCCCCGCTCGAGCGGTAGGTATCCGTCTCGAGGTCGGCCGGGTTGATGTCGATGTTGATGTCGTCGTCGACCTCGGGCGACACGAACACCGACGCGAACGAGGTGTGCCGCCGGTTGCCCGAGTCGAACGGCGACTTGCGAACCAGCCGGTGCACGCCGGTCTCGGTGCGCAGCCAGCCGTAGGCATAGGGGCCCTCGACCAGTATTGACGCGCCCTTGATGCCGGCGACCTCGCCGTCGCTCTGGTCCACGATCTCGGTCCGGAAG
>JBFGAO010000113.1:0-4990 GCA_041568095.1 Steroidobacteraceae bacterium
AACTGTTCTTCCACAAGGGCCTGGAGCGGATACGCATGATGCGACTGCAGCAGCGGCTGAATGACCACGTGATCATCTGCGGCTACGGGCACAGCGGCCGGACCGCCGCCGCCGAACTGGTCAACCGCGGCACCGAGCCCGGCCAGGTCGTCGTGATCGACTCCAACGACGGGCTGCTGAAGACGGCCGCCGAGGCAGGCCCCATAGGCCTGCGCGGCGACGCGACGATGCAGAAGACGCTGCAGGACGCCGGCGTCGACCGGGCCGGCGCGATCATCGTCTCGACCGGCCGCGACGACACCAACGCGCTGGTCGTGCTGACGGTGCGCCAGCTGAACCCATCGATCCGCGTCATCAGCAGCGTCCGCGAGGACGAGAACGGCCCGCTGCTGCGCCAGGCGGGCGCCGACACGACCGTCACGCCGTCGCGGATCGCCGGCTACCTGCTGGCCGACTCCGTCGCCCACCGCCACGTCAACGACTTCGTGCTCGACGTGCTGAGTTCCGGCGGCCGGCTGCTGCTGGTCGAACGGCCGGCGCGCGACGACGAGGTCGGCCGGGCTGCCGGCGTTGTCGGCCGGGCGCTGGTGCTCAGGATCCTGCGGGGTGGCAGACCGATCGGGTTCTGGGAGCCGGAGGCCACGGTCGCGGCCGGCGACACGCTGCTCGTGCTGGAGGCCATCGCGGACCCGGCTGCCTGAGCCGGGCTGCCGTACACTCGCCGCATGGACCTCGGCTTCCTGTGGCAGATCGACTGGCACGCGGTCGCGGTGCTCGCGATCACCTTCGGCACGTTCTGGCTGTTCGCGAAGGAGCGGCTGCCGGTGCAGAGCACCGCGCTGCTGGCGCTGCTCGCACTGATGCTGCTGTTCGGCCTGTTCCCGTACGGCCGCATCGAGCGCGAGCTCGGGCCCGCGCAGTTCCTGGCCGGCTTCGGCCACACGGCGCTCGTGACGATCTGCTTCCTGATGGTGCTGGGCCGCGGGCTGATCGCGACCGGCGCGCTGGAGCCCTTCGTCCGGCGCCTCGCGCGGCTGTGGTCGTTCGCGCCGCCGCTCGCATTCCTGCTGCTGCTCGTGTTCTGCATGGCGACCAGCGGCGTGCTGAACGACACGCCGATCGTCGTGCTGATGATCCCGGTGCTCGCTGCAGTGGCCGCGCGCACCGGCACGAGCCCGACGCGCACACTGCTGCCGATGAACTACGCGGTGCTGATCGGCGGCATGGCGACGACGATCGGCACGTCGACGAACCTGCTGGTCGTCGGCATCGCCGAGGACCTCGGCGTGCCGGTCTTCGGCCTGTTCGACTTCATGCACATCGTCGCGATCGCGGCAGCCGTCGCGCTGCCCTACCTGTGGCTGGTCGTGCCGCGGCTGCTGCCGAAGGACGTCGGCGACCGGCCGCGCGTCGTGCCGCTGGCCTTCGACGCCGCGCTGCTGATCCACGAAGAGAGCTTCGCAGCCGGCCGCGAATTGCGCGAGGTCCTGCAGAAGGCGCCCGGCATGAAGCCGCAGATGCTGCTGCGCAACGGCAAGGAGCTCGCGCGGCTGCCCAGCATGCGGCTGCGGCCCGGCGACCGGCTGATCGTGCAGGACAACCCGGAGCAGCTGCGCGAGTACGCGACGCTGATCGGCGCCTGGCTGCACCCGCATGACGGCCTCGAGACCGCCGGCCAGGCCGGCCAGACGCTGGCGCAGGCGTTGATCGCATCCGAGTCCGAGCAGTCCGGCACCACGCTGACGGCCGCGCGCTTCGCCGACCAGTACGGCGTCGAGTTCGTCGGCCTGCACCGCCCGAACCGCGAGGCGGCGCTGGACCCGGCCGATGCGCTGCTGCGTCCCGGCGACGTGCTGCTGCTGCGCGCATCGAAGGACAAGGTCGAGGCGGTCCGTGCGGCGCCGGGCGTGCTGGTGCTGGACGCGACGATGGAACTGCCCCACACGCGCCGCGCGCCGCTCGCGCTGCTGATCATGGCCGGCGTCGTCGCGCTCGCAGCGAGCAAGCTGCTGCCGATGGTGCTGGCCTCCGCGCTCGGCGTCGCGGCGATGCTGCTGACCGGCTGCCTGCGCTGGCAGGAGGCCACCGACGCGCTGTCTTCTAAGGTGATCATGATCGTCGTCGCGAGCCTCGCCCTCGGCGAGGCGCTGACCGCGACCGGGCTGATCGCGGCCGCCGGCCACGGGCTCGCGTCGCTGCACGGCCTGGTGCCGCCGGCCGCGATGTTGACCGCGATGATGCTGCTGATGGCGATCGTGACGAACTTCGTGTCGAACAACGCGGCCGCGATCATCGGCACGCCGGTCGCGGTGGCGATGGCGACAACGCTCGGCATCGACCCGCGGCCCTTCGTGCTGGCCGTGCTGTTCGGCTGCAACATCTGCTACGCGACGCCGATGGGTTACCAGACCAACCTGCTGGTCATGGCGGCGGCCGGTTACCGCTTCCGCGACTTCGTCCGGGCCGGGCTGCCGCTCGCGATCCTGATGTGGATCACGCTGACCTGGCTGCTCGCGCGCGAGTACTCGCTGATCTGAGCGCCGCGGCTCAGAACGACGCCGACAGCTGCAGCCAGGCCTTGCGCGTGTCGACGGAGAAGCCGCCGGTGCGGTAGTCCGCGAGCTTCAGCAGCAGTTCCCAGCGCTCGGCGAAGCGACGCGACGCCGACAGGTCCAGCTCCCTGCCGTAGCCGGCGCCGGTCGCGGCGGACGAGAAATCGTGCCAGGCGGCCTGCAGGCTGAAGCCCGCGACGGTACTGCTGGCGGCGACGTAGCGGTCCTCGACGCCGCCCGGCGGCGTCGTAGTGAAACGGTCGGCCCAGCCCTGCCAGCGGTGCAGCGTCGCGAGCGGCGTCTGGAAGGCGCGGTTCGCGCCCGTCGCGTCGCGCTCGCCCCCCAGCCGCTCGAGTCCTGCGGCAATGCTGAACCGCGGCGTCTTCAGGCCCAGTTCCAGTTTCAGGTAGCCGGCGTCGATCTGCGCGGGGTTGCCGGCCGCATCGCGCTGCCGCGCGATGTCCGCGGCCCAGCCCAGAGACCAGGCGCCCGCCAATGCCTGCTCGCCGTCCCAGCGCAGGCCGGCCGTCGCGCTCGACAGCTGCGCTGCGTCGTCAAAATCCAGCCAGTAGCCGTACAGCGTCAGCTGGCCCAGCGGCAGCCGCCTGAGCTGCAATTGCAGCAGGTGGCTGTCGCTGTCGAAGCGATGCGGCGGGCTGCCGGCATCGGGGCCGAACACGCGATGCACCCTCGTCACGTAGCCCCAGCTCAGTGTCGCTCCGGGTAGCACGGCGGTCTCGACCGTCAGCGCGTCGTAAGCCTGCTCGTTCTGGCGCCAGCCGACAGCGCCGACGTAGCGCTCGGCATCGTGCCGGATCCGCTGCCGGCCGACGCGCACCGTCGTCTGCCGCGGCCCCCTGTATTGCAGCCACAGCTGGTTCAGGTCCGTGCCGTCCGGATCCGCGACGACCGGGTAGTCGCCGCGGCCGTTGCGCGTGCTGTCGTAGCGCTCGTCGCCGACGACGAGCACGTGGTCGGCCTCGACGAGCGCCGACAGGCCGGCCGCCTCGCCGCTCGCCAGGCGCAGGCGCAACCGCAGCGTGCTGGCGCCGGCGCTGCGCTGGATGTCGTCCTGCTCGACCGACTCGTAGCGGTAGCGCAGGTCCAGGCCGACATCGCCGTCACCGAGGAATCTCGCCGCGTCCGCCGCCGCGGGCCCGGCGGCGGCAGCCAGCAGCAGGCAGCAGACAGCCTTGCGCATCCTGCCTGTCCCGTGTCGCCCGCGACGCGGCGGGCCGCGGCTAGAATAGGTCCGTGACTGCAGGGAGCGAGTCAGGAGGAGCCGCATGACCGTACGTACACACCCGGTGCCGAAGGACTTCGCGGCACGGGCCCGCGTCAGGGCGGCCGACTACGCGGCGATGTACGAGGAATCGGTCCGGGACCCGGGCGGCTTCTGGAAGCGCGTCGCCGACCGCGTCGACTGGTACCGCAAGCCGACCAGGATCCGCGACGTCAGCTTCGCGAAGGACGACTTCCGGATCCGCTGGTACGAGGACGGCGAGCTCAACGCCACGGTCAGCTGCCTGGATCGCCACCTCGCGGAGCGCGGCGACCGCACTGCACTGCTGTTCGAGGGCGACGACCCGGGCGACTCCCGCGCGATCACTTACCGCGAGCTGCACGCCGAGGTCTGCCGCTTCGGCAATGCGCTGCGCGCGCAGGGCGTGAAGAAGGGCGACCGCGTGACGATCTACATGCCGATGATCCCGGAAGCGACGGTCGCGATGCTGGCCTGCGCGCGGATCGGCGCGATCCACTCGGTCGTGTTCGGCGGCTTCTCGCCGGACTCGCTGGCCGGCCGGATCCACGACTGCGAGTCCACGGTCGTCGTCACCGCCGACGAGGGAGTGCGCGGCGGCAAGCGGATCCCGCTGAAGGCCAACGTCGACAAGGCGCTTGCGAGCCGCGAACTGCCGGTCCGCAAGGTCTTCGTGGTCCGGCGCACCGGAGCGGAGATCGGCTGGCAGGACGGGCGCGACCTCTGGTACGACGAGGCCACCCGCGACCAGCCGGCGGCCTGCGAGCCGGAGCGGATGAACGCCGAGGACCCGCTGTTCATCCTGTACACGTCGGGCTCGACCGGGAAGCCGAAGGGCGTGCTGCACACGACCGGCGGCTACCTCGTCTACGTCAACTTCACCTTCGCGACCGTGTTCGACTGGCGCGACGACGACATCTACTGGTGCACGGCCGACGTCGGCTGGGTCACCGGCCACAGCTACATCGTCTACGGCCCGCTGTCGAACGGCGCGACGACGCTGATCTTCGAGGGCGTGCCGAACTACCCGACGGTGTCACGCTTCTGGCAGGTCGTCGACAAGCACAAGGTCACGATCTTCTACACGGCGCCGACCGCGATCCGTGCGCTGATGCGCGACGGCGACGCGCCGGTGAAGTCCTGCTCGCGCAGCAGCCTGCGGCTGCTCGGCAGCGTC
>JBFGAO010000114.1:0-4981 GCA_041568095.1 Steroidobacteraceae bacterium
GACCAACAACGACGACGCCTGGCGCACGGCATTCGCGCTGCAGGCAGCCGGACTCACGGTGCCGGCGATCGTCGATGCGCGCGCCGCGCCGCCGGCGGGATTGCTGGAAGCGGCGGCGTCGCGCGGCATCGAGACCCACTGCGGCGCGATGGTCACGGACACGGCCGGCGGCCGCGGCCGGCGCTCGGTCGAGGTCCGCGGGGTGAGCGGGGACGGCAGCGCAGCGACTGGCAAGGTCCGCCGCATCCGCTGCGATGCGCTGGCGATGTCGGGCGGCTGGGCTGCGGCGCTGCAGCTGTATTCGCAGGCCCGCGGCCGGCTGCGCTACGACGACACACTAGGCTGCTTCCTCCCCGACGTTGCCTCGCCCGCGCTCGAGGTCGCCGGTGCGGCGGCCGGCGAGTCGTCGCGCTACGGCGGGATCCTGCCGTGGCGGCGCGCACCCGGCGCACGCGCGAACCGGCAGTGGGTCGACTTCCGCCACGACGTGACGGCGGCGGACATCGAGCTCGCCGCGCGCGAGAACTACGTGGCGGCCGAGCACATGAAGCGTTACACGACCGCCGGCATGTCCGTGGACCAGGGCAAGACCTCGAGCCTCAATGCGCTGGCCATCCTCGCCGCACGCACGGGCCGCGAGGCAGGCAAGGTCGGCACGACCACGGCCCGGCCGATGTACTCGCCGGTGTCGCTGGGCGCGATCGCGGCCGGCCGGCAGGGGCCGCTGTACTCGCCGCGGCGGCTGCTGCCGGTGCACGACTGGCACGCCGGTCACGGCGCCGAGTTCGACGACTACGGCGGCTGGCGCCGGCCCGCCTGCTACCGGCGGCCCGGCGAGTCGCGCGACGGCGCGATACTCCGCGAGGTGCTGGCCGTGCGACGCGCCGTCGGCCTGTTCGACGCATCGCCGCTGGGCAAGATCGAGGTGCGCGGGCCGGACGCGGCAGAGTTCCTCGACCGCTTCTACGTCAACAACCTGCGCACGCTGCAGCCCGGCCGCCTGCGCTACGGGCTGATGACCGACGAGAACGGCATCGTCATCGACGACGGCGTCGTCGGCTGCCTGGCGCCGGATCACTACCTGGTCGGCACCAGTTCTGCGGGCGCGGGCCGGATCGCGGCCTGGCTCGAGGAATGGCAGCAGTGCGAATGGCCCGCACTCAAGGTCGTGCTGCTGCCAGTCACGGCGCAATGGGCGGTGCTGACGCTGGCCGGTCCCTGGGCGCGCGAATTGCTGCAAGGGTTCGACACCGACATCGACTTCTCGGCGTCAGCCTTCCCGCACCTCGGCGTCCGGCAGGGCTGGCTGGCAGGGCACCCGCTGCGCGTGCAGCGCGTGAGCTTCAGCGGCGAGCTGTCCTTCGAGCTGGCCGTGCCTGCACAGCGGGCCAGCGCGCTGTGGCAGGTGCTGATCAAGGCGGGCAGCCTGTTCGGCATCGAGCCGGTCGGCATCGAGGCGATCCTGATGCTGCGCATGGAGAAGGGCTTCCTGCACGTCGGCGTCGACACGGACGGGTCCACCAACCCGCTCGACCTCGGCTTCGGCCCGGCCATGGACAGGAAGCCCGGCGACTTCATCGGCCGGCGTTCGCTGCAGCGAGCAGAGGACCGAAGGCCGGACCGCCGCCAGTGGGTAGGGCTGCGGCCGCTGGACGAGCGCGCGCCGCTGCGGGCGGGCGCGCACGTCGTCGAGTCCGTCGGTGGCCGGATGCGCAGCTGCGGCTTCGTGACCTCGGCCGGCCCCAGCCCGACGCTCGGGTATTCGATCGGGCTTGGGCGCGTCGAGCGCGGCTTCGCGCGCATCGGCGACGTGGTCACGCTGTACGACGAAGGGCGCGAGATGCCGGCGCGCATCGTTGCGCCCGGATTCTACGACCCGGGCGGGGAGCGCATGCGTGGCTGAATTGTCCATACGGTGCGGAGCCGGCGCCGGCCGTGCGCTGCTGCAGTTGCGCGTGCGGCCCGGTGACGCTGCGCGCGCGGCCGCCGCGCTGGGGCTGCCCACCGTGCCGCTGCAGAGCCGCCCCGGCGACCCGGCGGCGCTGTGGACGGGCCCCGGCCAGTGGCTGCTGATCGGCAACTCGCAGCCGGTCGCGATGCTGCTGGCCCGCTGCGAGGCGGCGCTGGGCGACACGCTGCACCTGGCCGCGGATGCCACCGACGCGCTGGACTGCATCGCCGTCGAGGGCGGCGCAGCGCGGCGGCTGCTCGGCATGCACTGCGGCCTCGACTTGCACCCGGCGAGCTTCACGGCCGGCTGCTGCGCGCGCACCCGGATGGCCGGGGTGGCGGCCATCGTCTGGTCGCCGGACAATGAGCGCTTCGAGCTGTTCGTCGAGCGCAGCGTCAGCCGGCACCTCGAGGACTGGCTGTGGCGCTCGGCCGAGGATCCCTTGCTGCGACGCCGTGGCAGCGGCGCGGCCCAGCCTGGAGCGACCTGATGCAATCGTCGAACGAGCCTGTCACCTGGTCTTCGCGCACCGTGTTCATGCTGGCGGCGGTCGGTGCCGCCGTCGGGCTCGGCAACGTCTGGAAGTTCCCGTACCTGACCGGCATGAACGGCGGCGGGGCCTTCGTCGTCGTCTACGTAGGCGCCGTGCTGCTGGTCGCGATCCCGATCCTGATCGCCGAATTGCTGGCGGGCCGCCGCGGCCGCGGGCACCCGGCGCGCGCGATGCGGGCAGTCGCCCTGGAATCCGGCCGCTCCGCGCGCTGGGGCTACGCCGGCGGCCTCGGCATCGCGGTCGCCTACCTGATCCTGAGCTACTACAGCGTCATTGCCGGCTGGGCGATGGCCTACGTGCTGCCGACCTTTTCCGGCACCTTCGCCGGGGCGGCCGCCAGGGACGTCGCCGGGCATTTCACGGCGCTGCAGGCGAATCCCTGGCAGCTCGCCGCCTGGCACGGCGTGTTCCTCGCGCTGACCGCGTCCATCATCGCCGCCGGCCTGAAGTCCGGCATCGAGCGCTGGATCTCGATCCTGATGCCGGCGCTGTTCGCGTCGCTGCTGCTGCTGGTCGGTTACGGGCTCGTCGAGGGAGACGTCGCCGCCGCTGCCGAATTCCTGTTCCGCCCCGACTTCAGCAAGGTCAGCGGCGCGATGCTGCTGACCGCGATCGGGCAGGCCTTTTTCTCGATCGGCGTCGGCATGGGGATGATGATGACCTACGGCGCCTACCTGGGCCGTGACGTGCGCCTCGGCCGCTCGTCGTTCGCGATCGCCGGCGCCGACACGCTGGTCGCCGTGCTCGCGGGCCTCGCGATCTTCCCGCTGGTGTTCGCGAACGGGCTGGACCCGGCCGAGGGCCCGAGCCTCGTGTTCGTGACGCTGCCGATCGCCTTCGGCGGCATGCCCTGGGGCAGCCTGTTCGGCGGCGTGTTCTTCCTGCTGCTGGTGTTCGCGGCGCTGACCTCGTCGATCGCGGTGATCGAGCCCATCGTGTTGTGGGTCATGGACCGCCTGCGCTGGACCCGCGCGCGCGCCGCGTTCGTGATGGCCGCGATTGCCTGGGTGATGGGGCTCGGCACCGTGTTCTCGTTCAACGCCTGGAAGGACTGGCACCCGCTCGGCGCTTTCGCACGATTCGAGGGCATGACCTTCTTCGACCTGCTCGACTACCTGACGTCCGGCCTGATGATGCCGGTCACGGCGCTGCTGATCGCGCTGTTCGTGGGCTGGCGCATGCGGCGCGAGCACGTGCGCGACGAGCTCGCGCTGCCGGACGGACCGTGGTTCCGCGCCTGGTGGTCGGTGCTGCTGCGCTGGGTCGCGCCGCTCGCGATCGCCGGTATCCTGGTCACCGGCCTCTGAGGCCGGCGGCGCGGGATCATCCCTCGGCTATCGGCAGTTCCGTCGACTCCTTGATCACGGTCACGACGATCGACGAGTTGACCGACTGCACGTTCGGGATCTTGGACAGGTGGTCGAGGAAGAATGCCTCGTACTGCTTCATGTCGCGCGTGACGATGCGCAGGCAGAAGTCCCACTCGCCGGTCAGCGTGCAGCAGTCGAGCACCTCGGGCCGGTCGCGCACGGCGCGCTCGAACTGCGCCAGCGCGTCGCGGCCCTGGTTGGACAGCCGCACGTGCACGTAGACCATCACGTCGAGGCCCAGCGCCTCGCGGTCCAGCAGCGCGACGCGGCGGCGGATCACGCCGTTGTTCTCCAGCTGCTGGATCCGCCGCCAGCAGGTCGTCGTCGACAGCCCCAGCTGCGACGCGACCTCGGCCGCCGACAGCGAGCCATCCTGCTGCAGCGCCTCGAGGATCCGCCGGTCGGTCCGGTCGATTGCGACACGCAATTTGTTTTTCATTTATCGTTGCCATGCTGAAAGATATTTCCATTATTTTGCAATACAGCATGAAGATTCAACTGCCGTTCGCTGCTGTTGCGTACGATATGCGGTCGCTGCTGCTACCCGTTACCCTGTGAGGCCAGATGGCGAAGACTCCCCGCCTGCACGTGCCCAGGACGCCGGCCCGGCCGGGCGAGGCGCCTGACTTCAGCTACCTGCAGCTGTCGCCGGCCGGCGCCGTCAAGCGTCCGGACGCGACCGCGCGTGTTTCCGCGATCGCGGACCTGGCCGAGGGCCTCGTGCGCGTGCTGGACGACGGGCACGCGGCGGTCGGCCCCTGGGACCCGCACCTCGACCCCCAGGACCTGCAGGTCGCGCTGCGCCACATGCTGCTGACGCGCGTCTTCGATGACCGCATGCAGCGGATGCAGCGTTCCGGGAAGATCACGTTCTACATGCGCTCGATGGGCGAGGAGGCCGTGTCGGTCGCGATGGCGATGGCACTGCGCCCGGGCGACATGCTGTTCCCTTCCTACCGGAACCAGGGCCTGTACGTCGTCCGCGGCCGGCCGATCGTCGACCTGATGTGCCAGCTGCTGTCCAACAGCCGCGACATGTGCAAGGGACGGCAATTGCCGGTCATGTACCACTGGCGCGACGGCAACATCTTCTCGATCTCCGGCAAC
>JBFGAO010000115.1:0-4852 GCA_041568095.1 Steroidobacteraceae bacterium
CAGCCTGACGGCTGCGGCGCTCGCGTTCGCCGCGCAGCTCGGCGCGCGCTACGGCGTCGAGGTCCACCGCGTCGACGAGCGCCTGTCCTCGCGCGAGGCCGAGGACGGGCTACGCGAGCGGCGGCGCAGCGGCGCGATGAAGCGCAGGGTCCGTCGCGGCGACGTCGACCGCGAGGCCGCGCGGCTGCTGCTGCTGCAGTGGCTCAGGGCACGGCCGGAAGGGCAGGTCAGGTGATGCAGGGACTCTCCCAGATCGACGCGAATGGCAGCCTGCGCCACCTCGTCACGCTCGACGGCATCCCGGGCGACCTACTGCGCGAGTTGATCGACCGCGCGCGCCACTACCTCGGCGTCCCCGGCCAGCCCGCGCCGCGCGGCCGCGAACTGGCCGGCTGGACAGTCGCGAACCTGTTCGCCGAGCCCTCGACGCGGACCCGCGCCTCGTTCGAGCTCGCTGCGCTGCGCCTCGGCGCCGACGTCGTCAACCTCGACCTGATGCTGTCGTCGCGCGCGAAGGGCGAGTCGATGATCGACACCATCTACACGCTGCAGGCGATGCAGGTCGACGTGTTCGTGATCCGCGACGCGCAGCCCGGCGTGCCCGCCTACGTCGCCGAGCACGTCGACGGCCATGTCTGCGTCGTGTCCGGCGGCGAGGCCCACCTGTCGCACCCGACGCAGGGCCTGCTCGACGCGCTGACGGTGCTGCAATTCAAGGGCGGCTTCCGCGACCTCGTCGTCACGATCGCCGGCGACATCCGTCATTCGCGCGTCGCGCGCTCGGCCCACCGCGTGTTCTCGACACTCGAGGTCGCCGAGCTGCGCCTGGTGGCCCCGGACGAACTGATGCCGGAGGCCGGGGAATTCGAGGGCGCGCGGCGCTTCGGGTCCCTCGACGAGGGCATTGACCACGCGGACGTCGTGATGATGCTGCGGATCCAGAAGGAGCGCATCGCCGAGGCCCGCCTGCCCGACGAGCAGCGCTACCACGAGCAGTACGGCCTCACGGCGGCCCGGCTCGCGCGCGCGCGCCCGGAGGCGATCGTGATGCACCCGGGCCCGATGAACCGCGGCGTCGAGATCGCCTCCGAGGTCGCCGACGGCCCGCAGTCCGTGATCCGGCAGCAGGTCGCGAACGGCGTCGCGATGCGGATGGCGATCCTTTCGCACCTCGCCGACGCGCGGCGCCGGCGCATGCCGTGAGTGCCGCGCGCCCGCACCGCGGCACGATCTTCCTGGAGCCGGCCACGGTGCTGGCCCAGCAGGCCTTCGACGCGCGCCAGTACCAGCTGCGGATCCGCGCGCCGAAGTGCGCAGCTGCCGCGACGCCGGGCAGCTTCGTCCACCTCGGCTGCGGGCCGGAGCTGCCGATGCGCCGTCCGCTGTCGATCATGCGCGCAGACGCCGACGAAGGCTGGGTCGAGGTCCTCTACAAGGTGATCGGGCATGGCCTCAAGGAGCTGGCGAGCCGCCGGCCCGGAGAGGTCGTCTCCAGCCTGGGCCCGATCGGCCGCGGCTTCGCGCCGCGGCGCGAGCGGCCGCGCACGCTGCTGGTCGGCGGCGGCGTCGGCATCCCGCCGATGGTCTTCCTCGCGGAGCGCCTGGCCGGCGACCCGGCCGGCGGCTGGAAGCCGCTGGTGCTGATGGGTTCCGAGGTGCCGTTCCCGTTCGCGGCGCGCCCGTCGACGATCGTCGTGCCGGGCATCCCGGCCGGCGCGATCGCCTGCATGCCGCTGCTGGAGGACTGGGGCGTGCCGAGCCGGCTCGCGAGCCTGGCAGGCTACGCCGGCTGCCACGAGGGCTACGTGACCGACCTGGCGGACCGCTGGCTGGCGAGCCTGGCGCCGGCCGCACGCGCCGAGGTCGAGGTCTTCGCCTGCGGGCCGACACCGATGCTCCGCGCGATGGCCGCGGTCGCGCGGCGCCACGCCGTGCCCTGCCAGGCCTCGCTGGAGGAGTTCATGGCCTGCGCGGTCGGCGGCTGCGCGGGCTGCACGGTGCTCGTACAGACGCCGCAGGGCCCGGCGATGAAGCGCGTCTGTGTCGACGGGCCCGTCTTCGACGCCTTCACGGTCTTCCCGGCCTGATTCGAGCGCGCCGTCAGCGCGCGCTCAGTCCGGCCGTTGATTCCCGCTCGCCGCGTGGATCCAGTCCGCGAGCGCGCCGAATATGTCGGCGCGCAACTGCTGCGTCCCGGCATCCCGCAGCGCGTGGCCGGTGCCCTCGTAGACGTGGAGTTCGATGCCGCTGCCGGACAGCAGTTGCCGGAACCGGGCCACGCTCGCTTCAACCCTGACGTTGCTGTCGTCGGCACCGTAGACGATCAGTGCCGGAATGCCCGCGGCGGCGATACTGCGCCAGTGCGGCACCGGGTCGTAGTCGTGGATCTTGCGCCAGAGGGTCCAGTAAGGATCGTCCGGTGTGGTCGGCCAGGTCTCCGCGGCGCCCGCGAGCGGTCCCGCGCTGATCTCGCGGTGGCGCGCCAGGTAGCGTTCCCAGCCGCTCCCGGTCTTCAGGTAATCGAAGCTGAAGCGCGCAAGCTCCTGCAGCCAGTCGATGGTCCGGTCATCGAGGCCGTGCTCGCGGTACGCGGAGTCGAGCTCGTCATAGAGCTGCTGCTCCATGACCTGCAGCGAGCCGACCAGGTTCACGGCGAAGGCGGCGCCGGGCGTCCCGGCGGCCGCCAGCGGCGCAATATGCCCGCCCTGGCTGAGGCCGAGGTAGCCGACCCGGCGCGGATCGATCGCCGGGTGGGCCGCAAGCAAGCCCCAGCCGGCCTGCGCGTCGGCAGCGAGCTCCTCGAAACCGGCCGTGCGCCAGTCGCCCGCCGACTCGCCGACGCCGCGCTTGTCGGGGATCAGCACGGCGATGCCCTGCGCGGCCAGGGATTCGGCGATGGAGTAAGCCCAGCGGTTGCTGCGGCCACTCGCGCCGCTGCCCTGGATCAGCATCACGGCCGGCAGGCCCGTGCCGGCTGGCAGCAGCAGGTCGCCGGCCAGCGCCAGCCCGTCGTGGCCGAAACGGATCGCTTCGCGCTGCCAGGCCGGCTCCGCAGCCTCGCAGGGCTGCGGGAACAGCATGATCGTGGTTGCCGCGACGACGGCGGCGGCTGCCTGGCGCATGTCCCGTTGGATGCGGCGACAGGCCGGAAGGTTCAACGCAGCCGGGCGGCGCCCGGCCGCTGCGTCAGCCGAAGTTGATGCGCGCCTCGAGGTTGGTGCGCGAATCGGCGTTCGTCAGCGCCTCTTCCATGTCGATCTTGCCGGCCTTGAACAGCTTCAGCAGCGCGATGTCGAAGTTCTGGATGCCGCGCTCGTTCGAGGCCAGCATCGCCTCCTTGACGCCGATCACGTCGCCCTTCTTGATCAGGTCCTGGATGTGCGGCGTGTTCAGCATCACCTCGACGGCCGCGACGCGCTTGCCGTCCTTGCCGCGCACGAGCCGCTGCGAGACGATCGCGCGCAGGTACTGCGACAGGTCCAGGAACACCTGCGCGTGCTGGTCGCGCGGGAACAGGTTGATGATGCGGTCCAGCGTCTCGGCGCAGTTGTTCGCGTGCAGCGTCGCGATGCACAGGTGCCCGGTGCCTGACAGCGCGATCGCAGATTCCATCGTCTCGCGGTCACGGATCTCGCCGATCAGGATCACGACCGGCGCGGCGCGCATCGCCGCGCGCAGCGCGTGCGCGAAGCTCTTCGGGTCGAGTCCGACCTCGCGCTGGTTGATGATCGACTTGCGGTTCTTGTGCAGGAATTCGACCGGGTCCTCGATCGTCAGGATGTGGTCCGAGCAGTTCTCGTTGCGGTGGTTGACCATCGCCGCGAGCGTCGTGGACTTGCCCGAGCCGGTCGCGCCGACCATCAGCACGAGCCCGCGCTTCAGCATCGCCAGGTCGCGCAGCGTCTCCGGCAGGCCGAGCTCGTCGAGCTTCGGCGTGTCGACGCTGATGTAGCGAAGCACGACGGCCGGGTAGCCGCGCTGGTGGAAGACCGCGGCGCGGAAGCGGCCGACGCCCGGTTCGGAGATCGCGAAGTCGATCTCCAGCTGGCGCTGGAAGTGCTCGAGCTGCTCGGCGCTCATCAGCCCGTAGGCGATCTCGCGCACGGTCTCGGCGCTCAGCACCTGCTTGTTGACCGGGTAGATCACGCCCTCGATCTTGATCTTGATCGGGGCACTGGACGTGAAGAAGAGGTCGGAGGCCTTCTTCTCCGCCATCAGCCTCAGCAGCGGCTTGACGTCGACCTGCGCGTCGGCCGGCGCCTCGCCGAGCGTGCTGTCCGTGACGGGTTCAGTAGACCTGGCCATCGTTTGACTCATCGACGATCCTCAGCGTGCTTGCCGCCTCCGCCTGCAGGCGGTCCTCTCGCTTGCTCTCGAGCTTGATGCGCAGCCGCAGCTCGTTCTTGGAGTCGGCATTGCGAAGCGCCTCCTCGTACGAGATGTAGTTGGCCTCGTACAGCTCGAACAGCGCCTGGTCGAAGGTCTTCATGCCGAGCCGGTTGGAGCGCGCCATGACCTCCTTGATCTTCGAGATTTCGGCGCGGAAGATCAGGTCGGACACCAGCGGCGTCCCGATCATGATCTCCATCGCCGCGATCCGGCCCTCGGTCCGCTCGCGCGGGATCAGCCGCTGCGAGACCATCGCCCGGATGTTCAGTGACAGGTCCATCAGCAGCTGCTCGCGCCTGTCCTCCGGGAAGAAGTTGATGACGCGGTCCAGCGCCTGGTTCGAGCTGTTCGCGTGCAGCGTCGCGAGCACCAGGTGGCCGGTCTCGGCGAACTGGATGCCGTATTCCATCGTCTCGCGGTCCCGGATCTCGCCGATCATGATGACGTCCGGGGCCTGGCGCAG
>JBFGAO010000116.1:0-4845 GCA_041568095.1 Steroidobacteraceae bacterium
AGCGCGAGCTGCGCCGCCGTGTGCGGGTTGCCCGGCAGGTCGGCCTCCGCGAGGTGCGTCACGAGCAGCGGCGGGCCGTCGATCGCGTCGCAGGCGCTGAGCCGCTCCAGCGCCTGCGCGACGCCGGCGGGCCGGAAGCCGAGGCGCCCCATGCCGGTGTCGATCTTGAGCCAGACCCGGAAGCGCGCCTCGCCGCGCCAGGCCTCCAGCATCGCGAGCTGCTCGCCCTGGTGCACGACGAGCTCGAAGCCGTGGTGAGCCGCCTGGCGCAGCTGCTCCGGGCCGGTGACGCCCTCGAGCAGCAGAACGCGGTTGCGCAGGCCCGCTGCGCGCAGCGCGATGCCCTCCTCGAGCCGCGCGACGGCGAAGCCGTCGGCACCGGCCAGCGCGACGGCGACGGGTACGATGCCGTGGCCATAGGCATTGGCCTTGATCACCGCCATCACCCGCGAGCCGGGGGCCTGCTCGCGGACCCGCGAGAGGTTGTGCTTCAGGGCCGCCGTGTCGATGACGGCCCGGGTCACGGCAGTCAGAACACGCCCTCGCCGTAGGACTCGGCGACCAGGTTCTCGAACTTCGTGTACTCGCCGAGGAAGGTCAGGTGGACCTCGCCGACCGGGCCGTTGCGCTGCTTCGCGATGATGATGTCCGCGATGCCCTTGCGCGTCGTGTTCGGCTCGTAGACTTCCTCGCGGTAGATCAGCAGGATCACGTCGCTGTCCTGCTCGATCGCGCCGGACTCGCGCAGGTCGGACATCACCGGCTTCTTCTCGGTGCGCTGCTCGACCGCGCGGTTCAGCTGCGACAGCGCGATGACCGGTACCTGCAGTTCCTTCGCGAGGGCCTTCAGGCTGCGCGAGATCTCGGAGATCTCGGTCGCGCGGTTCTCCTTGGTGCCCGGCACCTGCATCAGCTGCAGGTAGTCGACGACGATCAGCCCGAGCCCGCGCTCGCGCTTCAGCCGCCGTGCGCGGGCGCGGACCTCGGTCGGCGTCAGCGCCGGCGACTCGTCGACGAACAGCGGCGCGGCCGACAGCTGCGCAATCGCGCCGTTGATCCGCGACCAGTCCTCGTCCGAGAACTGCCCGGTGCGCAGGTGCGTCTGGTTCACGCGACCCAGCGACGAGATCATCCTGAGCGTCAGCTGCTCGGCCGACATTTCCATCGAGAACACGGCCGCCGACACGCCCTTGCCGACCGCAGCGTTCTCGGCGATGTTGACGGCCAGCGTCGTCTTGCCCATCGACGGGCGCCCCGCGATCACGACCAGGTCGCCCGGCTGCAGGCCGTTTGTCATCCGGTCGAGCTCGGCGAAGCCGGTCGTCACGCCGCGCAGCTCGCCCGGCGTCTGGTGCAGCATGTCGAGCCGGTCAATCGTCTGCGGCAGGATGTCCTTGACCGCGATGAAGCCGGTGCGCGGGCGGGTGCCGCGCTCGGCGATCTCGAACACGCGCCGCTCCGCCTCGTCCACCAGCTCGGTGGCGCTGCGACCGCCACTGTCCAGCGCGGCGGCCGCGATCTCGCCGCCGGCCGTGATCAGCTGCCGCAGCAGCGAGCGCTCGCGGACGATCTCGGCGTAGGCGCGGACATTGGC
Organism: Steroidobacteraceae bacterium; assembly: GCA_041568095.1. Classification (GTDB taxonomy): domain Bacteria; phylum Pseudomonadota; class Gammaproteobacteria; order Steroidobacterales; family Steroidobacteraceae; genus SCUD01. The sequence continues at coordinate 1,595 of JBFGAO010000116.1, forward strand.
GGCGCCGGGCGTGTCGCGGGCAATCGTGCCGAGGTAGGCGAGTCCGCCGGCTTCCTCGAGCCGGCCCTTGCGCTCCAGGTGCTCGGAGACAGTGACCGCGTCGCAGGGGCCGCGCAGCTCCGCGACCTCGGTGATGGCCTCGAAGATCAGACGGTGGTCGCGCCGGTAGAAATCGGCGACGGTCACCAGGTCGGCGACCGCGTCCCAGGCGTTCGCGTCGAGCATCAGGCCGCCAAGGACGGCCTGCTCGGCCTCCACCGAGTGCGGTGGCGTGCGCAGCGCCTCCGCTTCGTCACGCTCGCCGAGCCGGGTCCTGATCGGGGCTGCCATGGGCAGAGCATACACGCCGCCCGGCTGCCCGGGCGGCGCGCCGCGTCATTCCTCGGCGACCACCGTGACCGGCAGTTCCACATCCACGTCGCTGTGCAGGTGCAGCGTCACGACATGCTCGCCGACCATGCGGATCGGGCCGCCCGGCAGGCGCACCTCGGCGCGCTCGACCTGGTGCCCCGCCTTCGAGCAGGCCTCAGCGATGTCAGCCGTGCCGATCGAGCCGAACAGCTTGCCCTCGCCGCCGGCCTTGGCCGTGATCGTCAGCTTGAAGTCCTGCAACTGCGCCGCGCGGGCCTGCGCGGAGGTCAGCTCGCCCGCGGCCTGGGACTCGAGCTCGGCGCGGCGCGCCTCGAACTTCGCGATGTTCTCGGGCGTGGCCAGCGTGGCCTTGCCGTCCGGCAGCAGGTAGTTGCGGCCGAATCCCGGCCGGACCTTGACCCGGTCCCCGATGTTGCCGAGGTTGGCGATCTTCTTCAGCAGGATGACTTCCATGATTGCACCGTCTCAGTAGTTGGTTCAGCCGCCCGCGGCGCCGGGACGCCGCCCGAAGCGCTCGCGAAAGCGGACCCAGGTGTCCGCGAATCCCAGTCCGACCAGCGCCAGCGGCAGCAGCGCGACCGCGACGTAGGCGATCACGACCGGCAGCGCACCAAAGGCCTGCGCCTCGCGCAGGCCGTGGACGACGGCCAGCGCCTGCAGCAGGAAGGCCGCCGCCAGTACGAACAGCAGGTCGTCGGCCGGCTGCCAGGAACTGCCCTGGACCAGCTGCACGCCGATACTGACCTGGATGGCCGCGATCGCGACCCAGGCGACGACGCGGCCGAGGCGCAGCGACCGGAACTCCCGCCCGAACAGGCCGGGCTCGCGCATCTGCCCGAAGGCCCACAGCCCGATGAACTGCGCCAGCAATGCGTGCAGCAGCGTCATCCACGCGACCGTCGCCCAGGCGACCCGCGCCGTCGCCGCGGCGAGCTCCTCGGGCGTCTGCTGGATCCCGAGCTGGGCCAGCGTGACGGCCAGCTGCTGCAGGCCGGGCTCCAGGCGCTCGACCAGCGGCATCAGCACGCCCAGCGGGTCGCCGAGCAGCGCATGGATCGCCAGCACCAGCCCGCAGGCCGCCAGCGTCGCCGCCTGGAACACGAAGCCCAGGCTGCGCGTCGCAGCCAGCGCGACTCCCGCGAGTCCGGCCGGCAGCAGCACGGCGACGGCGATCCCGACGCCGGCGCCGAGGCCGAGCACGGGCGCGAAGGCCCACAGCACCGGCAGTGCGGCGCCGGCCGCCGCGGCCGCGGCCATCGCCGGCCCGCCGGCCAGCAGCGCCAGCACCAGCAGCCCGGCCGGCAGCCAGGCCAGCATCGGCAGCGCCAGCAGCGCCAGCAGCGAGCACAGCCCGGCCGCCAGGAACATCCTGGCCGGGTGGGCCGTCATCCAGGCGATCAGCGAGCGTGCCGACACGGTGGCGATCCCGGGCCCCGGCCCGGCGGCCTCAGTGCTGGTCCGTGTACGGCAGCAGCCCGAGGTAGCGGGCGCGCTTGATCGCGACCGCGAGCTGGCGCTGGTAGAACGACCGCGTGCCGGTGATGCGGCTCGGGACGATCTTGCCGGTCTCGGTGATGTAGGCCTTCAGCGTCGGCAGGTCCTTGTAGTCGATCTGCTCGGTGCCCTCGGCCGTGAACTTGCAGTACTTCTTGCGCCGGAAAAAGCGTGACATCGTGGGTCTCCGGTCGGTGGTTTCAGTCCGCGGAGGCGGAAGGGCCCGCCTCTCCGCGGTCGCCGCGATCCCGCTCCTCGGAATCCTTGTCGTCCTTCGCCATCGGCGAGGGCTCGGTCATCGCGCGGTCCATCTTGATGACCAGGTGACGCAGCACCGCGTCGCTGAAACGGAAGCCGCCGGTCAGCTCCTCGAGCGTCTTGCCGTCGCACTCGATGTTCAACAGCAGGTAGTGCGCCTTGTGCATCTTGGCGATCGGGAACGCCAGCTGGCGGCGGCCCCAGTCCTCGAGGCGGTGGATCTGGCCGCCGCCCGCGGACACGATGCCGCTGTAGCGCTCGACCATCGCCGGCACCTGCTCACTCTGGTCCGGATGGACCAGGATCACGATCTCGTAATGTCGCATCCTGTGTCTCCCTGTGGTCTGTGGCCTCCCGCTGACGCGCTGCGGTGAGGCAAGGAGGAATCGCCCCGGGGTCCGGGGCGAGGGGCGCGTAAGTTACCGGACCGCCTCGGATTTGGCAAGCCGGCGCTGGCGGCGAGCCTCGTACAGCAGCAGCCCCGCCGCGACCGAGACATTGAGGCTCTCGACCGCGCCCAGCATCGGCAGCCGGACGCAGAAGTCGCAGGCCTCGCGCGTCAGCCGCCGCATCCCCGCTCCCTCCGAGCCGAGCACGATGGCCAGCGGGCCGGTCAGGTCCGCATCCCAGTGGTCCTGCGCCGCGCCGGCCTCGCTGCCGACAATCCACAGCCCTGCCTCCTTGAGGTCGCGCAGCGTCCGCGCCAGGTTGGTGACCTGCACGAAGGGCAGCGTCTCGGCCGCGCCGGCCGCCGCCTTGCGGGCGACCGGCGTCAGCCCGGCCGCCCGGTCGCGCGGCGTGACGACTGCGAGCGCGCCCGCCCCCTCGGCACTGCGCAGGCAGGCCCCCAGGTTGTGCGGGTCGGTGACTCCGTCCAGCACCAGCACCAGCGGCGGCGCCGTGGCGGCGACCAGCAGGTCCAGCAGCCCGCCCTCGTTGACGGCCGGCGCCGGGCGCAATTCCGCGAGGACGCCCTGGTGCACGCCGCCGCCCGCCAACCGGTCCAGCTCGGCGTTCGTGACCTGGCGCGGCTGCAGGCCGGCACCGGCGGCCAGGCTGCGCACTTCCTCGAGCCGCGCGTCGTGGCGGCCCGCGGCGATCGACAGCGACAGCACGTCGCCCGGCCG
>JBFGAO010000117.1:0-4844 GCA_041568095.1 Steroidobacteraceae bacterium
CGGCGGGATTCAGCCGCTGGCGATCGCAGCGCGGAACTCGCGCAGCTTCGCCTTCACGCGTGCGGCGTTGCCGGGGCCCATGCGCAGCAGCAGCTTCTGCCCGGTCGACAGCGACTCCAGCGCCGGGTCCGCGAACTCGTACATGACGTTCGGGCGCGCGAGCTCGATCGTGTCCGGCGCCTCCGGCGTCGCGAGCAGGTGGTCGATGACCTCGACGAGGCGGTCGTTGAAATAGGCGGTCGGGTTGCCGAGGCCCGCCCAGGACGCCTGCAGCTGCGGGTACAGGCGCCGGTACAGCGCGACGGCCGCGGCGGTCGGCACCGCATCGATCATCTCGACCCACGGCGCGTAGCGAGCGTAGTTCTCGGCGCCCAGCACCATCTCGCCCTCGCCGCCCAGCGCAACGAACTCGCCGGCCAGCGGCTGCGCCGGGTTCATCCGCTGCGGTAGCTTCGGCCGCGGCAGGTTGTCCACCGTGACGACCATCCGCCGCAGCAGGTCCTCGGGATGGAACAGCGTCTCGAAGCGCGCGGGGCCGACCAGCTCGGCGACCTGCTCGGCGGCCGGGCGCGGCGGCATGGCGGTCGCGGCCGGGTCGGCCGGCTCGCCGGCGGACGGCAGCGGATGGCGCGGCTCCACCGTCGCCATCGGCTCCGCGGCGACCGGCACGGGCGCCGGTTCCTCGGGCGCCTCGCGGCGCAACCACAGCCAGGCCGCCAGGACCACGGCGAGCGCAGCCGCGCCGCCGATCAGCCAGGGGCGGGCCGGCGATTCGTCCGGCGTCTCGGGATGACGGCCCTCGAAGCGCATCGCCTCAGGCCTTAGCGCCCAGCAGCGGGATGCACCAGCCGACGAACCGGATCAGTGCGTTCATGGACGCCACTCTAGTTGAAGCCTGCCGCTCAGGCACCATACAGGGACCTTGCTCCCTGCGCCGGGTTCCCGCGTGACGCTGATTCCCCTGACCACCGAGCTGACGCCCGCCGCCTGCGCCGACTGGGCGCTGGTGCTGGACGCCGTCGGCATCCGCTACGAGCGCCGCACGAGCCCCGGCGGCTGCAGCCTGTGGGTGGACGAGGCCGACCACGCCCGCGCCGTGCGCCAGCTGCGGCACTACCTGCGGGAGAACGACCGGCCGCCGCAGCCACCCGTCCTGTGGCACAGTCAACCGCATCCCTGGTACGGCGTGATCGGCTACGCGGCCGTGCTGGTCGCTGCGACGCTGCTGGTGCTGACCGGCGCCGGCGGGCAGGACTGGGTCGAGCGCGGCGCGCTGGACGCCGGCTTCCTAGCGCGCGGCGAATGGTGGCGGGTGCTGACCGCGCTGACGCTGCACGCGGACCTGCCGCACCTGCTGTCCAACCTCGCTTTCGGCGCGCTGTTCGGCTACCCGGCCGCGCGGCTGTTCGGCCCCGGGCTCGCCTGGCTGCTGGTGCTGGCCGGCGGCGGGCTCGCCTACGGCATCGACGCACTGCTGCACCCGCCGACCCACCGGCTGCTGGGCGCCTCGACCGCGGTGTTCACGACGCTCGGGCTCGTCGCCGCCTACGGCTGGCGCCGGCACCTGCAGAACTGGTCGCCGTGGATGCGCAGGACAGCGCCGCTGATCGGCGGCATCGCGCTGCTGGCCTTCACCGGCACCGGCGGCGAGAGCACCGACGTGCTCGCGCACCTGGCCGGCTTTGTCGTCGGTTCCGCGCTCGGCGCGCTGTGCGCGCGGCTGCCACTGCCGGTGCCGGGCCGCCACGGCGTCCAGTGGGCCGCCGCGCTCGCCACGGTCGCGCTGCTCGCAACCGCCTGGGCGCTCGCGCTGCGGGGCTGAGCGCGGCGGGCTATCCTCGGCCGCAATGCTGGCCCACTCCGAAGCCTGCGAGCGCAACAAGGAGCCGATCCTCGCGGTGCTGCGCGAGGCCTTCGCGGATTGCCGCGAGGTGATCGAGATCGGCAGCGGCACCGGCCAGCATGCCGTGCACTTCGCGACGCAGATGCCCTGGCTGCACTGGCAGCCGACCGACTGCCCGGCGGAACTGGCGCCGCTGGCCGAGCGCGTCCGGCAGCAGGGCCCGCCCAACCTGCGCCCGCCGCTGGCGCGAGACGTCACCGCTGACGCATGGCCCGTGCTGCACGCCGACGCCGTATTCAGCGCGAATACGCTGCACATCATGGGCTGGCCAGCCGTGGAGGCCCTGTTCGCAGGCCTGCCGCGCGTGCTGGCGCCGGACGGCGTGCTCGCGGTCTACGGGCCCTTCCGCTACCGCGGCGACTACACGACGGCGAGCAACGCGGCCTTCGACCAGTGGCTGAAGGCGCAGGACGACGCCAGCGGCATCCGCGACTTCGAGGCCGTCGACGACCTCGCACGGCGCATCGGGCTCGAGCTGGTCGCTGACCACGCGATGCCGGCCAACAACCAGACGCTGGTCTGGCGCGGCCGGGCGTCGCGGCCGCAGGCCTGATACTTCGCGCAAGCGCATACGCGACGGATTCTTCCGTCGTGCCCCTTGCGGTTATCCGCGGTGTGGCTGCGCCGCCCGATGCGCTAGCCTAAAACGCTGCATCGCTGTCGGCACCCCACCGACAAGCAACGGGGGAAACCACATGACAATGAAATTGCTCAGCGCTGCCGTCACGGCAGCCATCCTGTTCCTCGGCACCGCCGGCGCGCAGGGACTCGACCCGGACCCGGCCGGCAGCTGGGGCGGCAAGAGCCTGCGCGGGCTGACGACGGTCCACCTGGAGTTCGTCGACAGCAAGGAAGCCGCAGCCGCGAAGAAGGAAGAAGCCGAGAGCCCGCTGGACGATCCCGGCGCCTTCCTGCGGGGCCTGCTGGAATCGGCGAAGCAGGAGGCCACCGCGCCGCCGGCCGAGCCGCTGAAGGCCGAGACCGTCGAGGCGCTGAAGAAGCGCACGCGGATCAAGCTGCACGAGGGCACGCTCGAGGAGGCGCAGGCCGCCGGCCTGCCGCAGCTGGTGATCAAGGTCGAGCGCCGCGACCGCGCCGGCCAGAGTAACGATCCCCATGACGTGACGCTGGAACTGCGCCAGCAGGTCCAGCTCGCGCGCGACCCGAGCTTCCGCTTCTATGCGACGACCTTCCGCTCCGCCGGGTCGGACCTGAGCGGCCAGACGGCCGCGGGCACGACCCTGCGCGCGCAGGTCAACCGCTTCGTCGAGCTCTGGCAGGTCGCGAACTAGCCGGAGCACGCCCCTGCCGCACGCCGGCCGGGCCGGGCCTCTGGACGGAGGCCCGGCTCTTGGGGTTTCATTGCGCGGCGTGAAGCTCTACATCTATCCCGGCGCGCCGAGCCCGCTGCGCGTCGAGCTGATGCTCAAGTACAAGGGCATCCAGCTCGACACGCAGGTGATCGACCTGCGCGCCGGCGAGCAGTTCGGCGACGACTTCCGCCGGATCAACCCGCGCTGCACCGTGCCGGCGCTCGAACTCGACGACGGCAGCTCGCTGTCCGAGGTCATCTCGATCTGCTGGTACCTCGATCGCCTCTACCCCGACAAGCCGGTGTTCGGCGGCAGCGACCTGGAGCGCGCGTGGATCCTCGGGTGGACGCACCGGATCTTCCACGAGGGATTCACCGCGGTCGCCGAGGTGCTGCGCAACACCAGCAAGGCCTTCGCGAACCGCGCGATCCCCGGCCCCGACGAGATCCCGCAGCTGCCCGAGCTGGCCGAGCGCGGCCGGCTGCGCATCGGCATATTCTTCCGGACGCTGGACGCCCAGCTCGCCGGCCGCGAGTTCCTCGTCGGCGAGCGCCTGAGCCAGGCGGACATCGACGCCTACGTGATCATCGGCTTCGCGCGCTGGGTCAAGGAGCAGCCGGCGGACTCGCTGGCGCAGCTCGCCGCCTGGCGCAACCGGGTCGCGGCGCTGCTGGAATGAGCGCGCGTCCCGCCGCGCGGCTCGCGGTGGACATCGGCGGCACCTTCACCGACGTCGTGCTGGCGCTGCCCGACGGCCGCCGCGTCACGACCAAGCGGCTGACGACCTACCGCCACCCGGGCGAGGCGGTGCTGGCCGGCATCGACGAGGTGCTGGCCGCGGCCGGCATCGGCCCCGACGCCGTCGGGCTGATCATCCACGGCACGACGCTCGCGACCAATGCGCTGATCCAGCGGAACGGCGCCGTCACCGCGCTGCTGACCACCGCCGGGCACCGCGACGCGCTGGAGATGGCGCACGAAGACCGCTTCGAGCAGTACGACATCGGCGTCAACCGCCCCGAGCCGCTGGTGCCGCGCCACCTGCGCCTGCCGGTCCGCGAGCGCCTCGACCGCGACGGCAGGGTATTGCTGCCGCTCGCCGAGTCCGACGTCGAGGCGGCGCTCGCCGCGATCGACGAGCACGGTGTCGAGAGCGTCGCGATCGGCTACCTGCACGCCTTCGTGAACCCGGCGCACGAGCGGCGCACGGCCGAGATCCTGCAGGCCGCGCGGCCGGAGTTGTCGCTGACGCTGGCCTCGGAGGTCTGCCCCGAGATCCGCGAGTTCGAGCGGCTGTCGACCGCCTGCGCGAACGCCTACGTGCGGCCGCTGATGGCGCGCTATCTCGAGCGCCTCGCCGGCGAGCTCGCCGCGCGCGGCCTGACCTGCCCGTTCCTGATGATGACTTCCGGCGGCGGGCTGACGACGCTCGAGACCGCCGCGCGCTTCCCGGTGCGGCTGATCGAGTCCGGCCCGGCCGGCGGCGCAATCCTCGCGAAGGAGGTCGCGCGCGAGCTCGGGCTGCCGCGGCTGCTGTCCTTCGACATGGGCGGAACGACCGCGAAGCTCTGCCTGGTCGACGACTGCGAGCCGCTGTCCTCGCGCAGCTTCGAGGTCGGCCGCGTCTA
>JBFGAO010000118.1:0-4789 GCA_041568095.1 Steroidobacteraceae bacterium
CGACCTGGCCGCCGGTCACGACGGCGTCGCCGCCGACCCGCGCGGCGAGGTGGCTGCGGCCGGCCGCGACGAAGGCGTCGCCGGCGACGTCCTCGTCGATCCGGACCTCGTCCCCCGCCGAAAAGCGGTCACCGTCCAGCCGGGCATCGGCCCGGTCCTGGGCCCCCGCCATGCCCGCCAGCATCGCCAGCCCGGCCAGCATCGCCACCTTCCAGACACCCATCGCGCACCCCCTGCCCTTCGTCCGCGGGCCCGCCGATCCTAGCGCTTTCCGGCACCTGTCGTCGCGCCGCAGCCGCTGCCGGGCCGCATGGCACAATGCCCGGATGCCCGCGGAACTCCGCATCGCGACGCGACGCAGCCGGCTCGCCCTGTGGCAGGCGGAGCATGTCGCCGCACGGCTGGCCGCGATGCACGAGGACCTCGCGGTCCGGCTGCTGCCGATCGTGACCGAGGGCGACCGGATACTGGACCGCAGCCTCGCCGCGGTCGGCGGCAAAGGCCTGTTCGTCAAGGAACTCGAGCAGGCGATGCTGGACGGCAGGGCCGACCTCGCGGTGCACTCGATGAAGGACATGCCGGCCCGGCTGCCGCCCGGGCTGACGATCGCCGCGGTGCTGCCGCGCGCCGACCCGCGCGACGCCTTCGTGTCCGCGCAGCATCCGACGCTCGCGGCGCTGCCGGCGGGCAGCCGCGTCGGCACCTCGAGCCTGCGGCGGCAGTGCCAGCTGCTCGCGACGCGGCCCGACCTCTCGCTGTTGCCGCTGCGCGGCAACGTCGAGACCCGGCTGCGCAAGCTCGACGACGGCGAGTACGACGCGATCGTGCTGGCCTGCGCCGGCCTGCTGCGGCTCGGGCTGTCCGACCGCATCCGCGCAAGGCTGCCGGCAACGACGCTGCTGCCGGCTGTCGGCCAGGGCATCATCGGCATCGAGTGTCGAGACGACGACGAGCGGACGCTGCAGCTGCTCGCGCCGCTCGAGGACGCCCCGACGCGCATCTGTCTGACCGCGGAGCGCAGCTTCGCGGCGCAGCTCGGCGGCAGCTGCCAGTCCCCGATCGCCGGCCACGCCTGGCTGTTCGGCGACCGCGTGCACCTGTCGGGCCTGGTTGGTTCGCCGGACGGCAGGCAGGTGCTGTCGGACGAGACTTCGGGGCATCTCGCGGACGCGGACCTGCTGGGCAGGCAGCTTGCCGATCGCATGCTCGCCGCCGGGGCCGGCCGGTTGCTCGAGCAGTTGCAGCACGGGACCTGAGCCATGGACCGCCTGCATGGCATCGGCGTGCTGGTGACGCGGCCCGAACACCAGGCGGAGCACCTGTGCCGGATGATCGAGGCCGAAGGCGGCACGCCGGTCCGCTACCCGGCGCTCGTGATCCGGCCGCGGCCGGACCGTGCGGCACGCCGTGCCGCCGTCGGGCCGGCCGACCGCTACGACCTGGTCATCTTCGTCAGCGCCAACGCCGTGCGCTTCGGCTCCGGCCTGCTTGAGCAGCGCCGCGACCTGCGACTGGCCGCGATCGGCCAGGCCACCGCGTCGGCGCTGAACGCAGCCGGCTACCGGATCTCGCTGATGCCCGCCGAGGGATCCGACACCGAGTCGCTGCTCGCGCTGCCGCAACTGGCGCACCTGCACGGGCAGCGCATCCTGATCATGCGCGGCACCGGCGGCCGCGAGCTGCTCGCCGAGGTGCTTGCCGCGCGCGGCGCGCAAGTCCAGTACGCCGAGGTCTACACGCGCGAGCCCGCGCGGCCCGCCGCCGAATTGCAGTCGGCGGTCGAGCAACTGTGGCGCCAGGGCGGCGTGCGCGCCTACACCGCGACCAGCGTCGCCGTGCTCGAGTCGCTGGTCGGCATCGTCACGCCGCGCTGCCGCGAGCTGATGGACTCGACCGCACTCGTGACCGGGGCGCAGCGCGTCGCCGAGGCCGCCGACCGGCTGGGCCTCGGTTCGCCGATCGTGCTCGCCGACGCGCCGGACGACGCAGCCCTTGCCGCCGCGCTGGTGCGCTGGCGGATCGAGGCAGCGCGCGCCTAGCCGCCGGCTGCGCGCTTCGCCAGCGCGTCGGGCGAGTAATCGAAGGAGTCGAAGAAGATCCGCGCCGGATCCGCGCCGTGCCGCGGCAGCTCGTGGCGCACCGCGTCGATCATCGCCGGCGGTCCCGCGGCATAGATGTCGTAGCCGGACAGGCCCGCGACGCGGTGCATGACCGCCTCGTGCACGAGGCCCGCCTCGGCACCGTCCGGCGGGGCTTCGTCGGACAGCACCGGGACGTAGCGGAAGCGCGAGTGCCGGTCGGCGAGCGCGCGCAACCAGTCGTGCTCGTACAGGTCCTCGCTCCGCCGCACGCCGCGGAACAGCAGCACCTCGCGGCGCGCCTCGGTCTCCAGCACCTGGCGCAGCATCGCCTTCAGCGGCGCGTAGCCGGTGCCGCCGCCGACCAGCAGCAGCGGGTGCTCGCCCGGGTGGTAGATGAACTGGCCCAGCGGGCCCTCGACCTGCAGCAACGCGCCTTCGCGCATGCCGGTGAACACCTGCTCGCTGAACTCGCCGCCGGCGGCGCGGCGCACGTGCAGTTCGGCGAGCGCCGCGTCGTGCGGCGGGTTCGCCATCGAGAAACTGCGGCGACGGCCGCCGGGCAGCATCACGTCCAGGTACTGGCCGGCCTGCCAGCGGAACTCCTCGACCGCCGGCCAGCGCAGCCACAACCCCATCACGTCCGGTGCGAGCCGCTGCATCCGCTGCACGCGCACCGGCAGGCTCTTGATCTGCACGTCGGTGACGTGCCGGATCTCGCGGACCTCGATGACCAGGTCGCCGGCCGCGCGGCCCTGACAGATCAGCGCCTGGCCGGCCGCCTCCTCGTCGGCGCTGATGCCGGCCGGCCGGCCGTGCGGGTAGCGGACGGTGCCCGCGACGACGCGGGCGATGCAGGTGCCGCAGGAACCGCCCTTGCAGCTGTGAGGCAGATTGATGTGCGAACGCAGTGCCGCTTCCAGCACCGGCTCGTCGGGTCCTGCCTCGAACTCGCGGCCCGACGGCAGCAGCTTGACGCGCATGCCGCTATTATCGCCGCAATGGCCGCCACGCGCCGGGCCGGCGCACACGATCCCCGCTTCATCGTCGCAGGCTGCGGCTACGCCGGCCTGCGGGTCGCCACCCGGCTGCGTTCGCTGGGCGCGGTCCGGGCGCTGACCGGGTCGCCGGCCGGCGTCGCGCGCTGCGCCGGCGCAGGCATCGAGTCACTGGCCTGCGACCTCGACGCAGTGCAGTCGCTGCCGCTCGCCGCCGACGACGTGGATGGCGCCGTCATCACCTACCTCGTGCCACCGCCGCGTGCGGGCGACACCGACCCGCGCCTGGCGCGCTTCGTCGAGCTGTTGCCGGCGACGCCGGCCCGCATCGTCTACCTCAGCACCAGCGGCGTGTATGGCGATGCCGGCGGCACCGTGACCGAGGACTCGGCGCCGCAGCCCGGCACGGCGCGCGCACGCCGGCGGCTCGATGCCGAGACGCGGCTACGCGCCTGGTGCGAGGCGCAGCGCTGCGACTGGGTCATCCTGCGGGTGCCCGGCATCTACGGCCCGGGGCGCCTCCCGATCGAGCGCCTGCGCCGCGGCCTGCCGGCGCTGGCCGAGGCCGAAGCCGGCCCCGGCAACCGCATCCACGTCGACGACCTCGCGCGCGCCTGCGTCGCCGCCGCGACCGCGCCACAGGCGGCGCGGCGCATCTACAACGTCGCCGACGGCGAGCACCTGCCGTCGCCCGCCTTCCTGGCGCTGGTCGCGCGCCTTGCCGGCCTGCCGGAACCGCGGCAGCTGCCGCTGCGCGAGCTGGCCGGCGAGCTGTCGCCGGCCGCGCTGTCCTTCCTGTCGGAGCGTCGCCGTCTCGACGCGACGCGGATGCGCGAGGAACTCGGTGTCGTGCCGCACTATGCGCGTGCCGAGGACGGCATCCGCGCGAGCCTCCCCGGCGGCTAGGGCATCAGCACCGTGCTGCCGGTCGTGCGGCGTGCCTCGAGGTCGCGGTGGGCCTGCGCCGCGTCGGCGAGCGCATAGGTCTGGCCGACCCGGACCCGGATGTCGCCGGCGGCAATGAGGCCGAACAGTTCGCGCGCCGCGCGCTCCCGATCGGCACGGCCCGCGACGTAGTCGAACAAGGTCGGGCGCGTCAGGAACAGCGAGCCGCGCCGCGCCAGATCGAGCGGCGCGAATGGCGGCACCGGCCCCGAGGCGTTTCCATAGCTGACCATTAGTCCGCGCGGGCGCAGGCAGTCCAGCGAGGTGAAGAACGTGTCCTTGCCGACGCCGTCGTAGACGACCGCAACGCCGCGCTTGCCCGTCAGCTCGCGCACGCGGGCGACGACGTCCTCGCGGCTCGCGACGATCGCCTCGGTGGCGCCATGCTCGCGCACCAGCTGCGCCTTGTCGTCGCTGCCGGTCACGCCGATCACGCGCGCACCCAACGCGGCAGCCCACTGCACCGCGATCAGGCCGACGCCGCCCGCGGCCGCGTGGATCAGCGCCCACTCGCCGCGGCGCAGCCGGTGGCAGCGCCGCAGCAGCATCCAGGCCGTCATGCCCTTCAGGATCGCCGCGGCCGCGACCTCGTCCGACACGCCGTCGGGCAGCGCAACCAGCGCCGTCGCGTCCATGACGCGCTCGTCGGCGTAGGCGCCCGGGTCGCGGCTCAGGTACGCGACGCGGTCGCCGGGCTTGAAGCGCGCGACCCGCCGTCCTGCCTCGACGACGATTCCGGCGGCCTCGCGTCCGACACCGCAGGGCAGC
>JBFGAO010000119.1:0-4778 GCA_041568095.1 Steroidobacteraceae bacterium
CACGCCGCCGGTGTCGGGCGCATAGGGAAACTCGACGCCGCCGATCGTCTCGTTCGGCGTGTAGTGGACGTAGGCAGCGCCCTTCGTCAGCCGCAGTGCCTGCTGCGCCGGCACGGTCGTGTAGCCCGAACCCTGCTCGTCCGCGGCGACATTGACCTTCAGGTGGCGGCGCGCCTCGCCGATCGCCCGGGCCGACCAGTGCCCGGTGTTCAGGTAGTCGGCCGTGGCCCCGGCCGCCGCCAGGTTCATCGGCACGGCCGCGAACTGCGCCGTCGCACCGCCCTGCAGGAACAGCACCTTGTGCGAGGCCGGGATCGCGAGCAGCTCGCGCAGGTCGGCTTCGGCCTGCGCCGCGACCTCGATGAAGGCCTTGCTGCGGTGGCTGACCTCCATGACCGACATGCCGGCGCCCTGCCAGTCGGTCAGCTCGTCGCGGGCGCGCTCCAGCACCTCTAGCGGCAGCGCCGCGGGGCCCGACGAGAAGTTGTATACGCGCAAGCCTCGCTCCCTGCGGCCCGTCAGCCGGCCGTTTCTTCTTCCTCCGAGTCGTCGCCGGCGATGCGCTCGAGCCCGACCAGCTTCTCGTCGGCCGCGAGGCGCATGATGCGGACGCCCTGCGTGTTGCGCCCGAGAACGGGGATCTCGTTGACCGGCACGCGCACCAGCGTCCCGCTCGAGTTGATCAGCATGATCTCGTCCTCGGGCAGCACCTGCAGCGCGCCGACCAGCGCGCCGTTGCGCTCGCTGGTCTGCAGCGCGATGACGCCCTGGCCGCCACGACCGTGCTGCGGGAACTCGCCGATGTCGGTCAGCTTGCCGTAGCCGTTCTCCGACACGGTCAGGATCGGGCCCTCGCCCAGCACGATCAGCGAGGTGACCTTCTGGCCGTCGGTGAGCCGCACGCCGCGCACGCCGGCCGCCTCGCGGCCCATCGGCCTGACCTGCTCCTCGGAGAAGCGGGTGGCCTTGCCGTCGGTCGTCGCCAGCAGGATCTCGCGGCTGCCGTCGGTCAGCGCGACGTCGACGAGGCAGTCGGATTCGCCGAGCGACACCGCGATGATGCCGTTCGCGCGCGGCCGCGAGAACGCCGCCAGCGGCGTCTTCTTGACCGTGCCGTGCGTCGTAGCCATGAACACGAAGTGGTCCTCGTCGAACTCGCGGACCGGCTGCACGGCCGTGATCCGCTCGCCGTCGCCGAGCTGCAGCAGGTTCACGATCGGCTTGCCGCGCGAGCCGCGGCTCGCGAGCGGCAGCTGCCAGACTTTCAGCCAGTAGCACTGGCCGCGGTCGGAGAAGCACAGCAGCGTGTCGTGGCTGTGCGCGATGAACAGCTTGTCGACGAAATCCTCGTCCTTGACCGAGGTCGCCATCTTGCCGCGCCCGCCGCGGCGCTGCGCTTCGTAGTCGGTGACCGGCTGTGCCTTTGCATAACCGGCATGCGACAGCGTCACGACCAGGTCCTGGCGCTCGATCAGGTCCTCGATCGTCACGTCCGACTGGTCGGCAACGATCTCCGTGCGCCGCGCGTCGCCGAATGCCGCCTTGACCTCGGCCAGTTCGTTGCGGATCACCTCGAGCAGCCGCTCGGGCCGCGCGAGGATGTCGCCGAGGTCGCGGATCTGCTCCAGCAATTCGCCGAACTCGGCGACGATCTTGTCCTGCTCGAGCCCGGTCAGCCGGTGCAGCCGCAGGTCCAGGATCGCCTGCGCCTGGGTCTCCGACAGCCGGTAGCGGCCATCGTGCAGGCCGCAGTCCTCGGGGAGCCCGTCGGGCCGCGTCGAGACGCTGCCGGCGCGCTCGAGCAGCTGCGGCACGACGCCGGCGGTCCAGCTGCGCGACAGCAGCGCCGCCTTCGCGTCGGCCGGCGACGCCGAGGCCTTGATCGTCGCGATGACCTCGTCGATGTTCGCGAGCGCGACCGCAAGGCCTTCGAGCACGTGGGCGCGGTCGCGCGCCTTGTGCAGTTCGTGGATGGTCCGGCGCGTGACGACCTCGCGGCGGTGCCGCAGGAAGGCGTCGAGCATCTCCTTCAGCGACAGCAGCTTCGGCTGGCCGTCGAGCAGCGCGACCATGTTGACGCCGAACACCGACTGCATCGGCGTCAGCTTGAACAGCTGGTTCAGCACCAGCTCGTGGCTCTCGCCGCGTTTCAATTCGATGACGACGCGCAGCCCGTCCTTGTCTGACTCGTCGCGCAGCTCGGAGATGCCCTCGATCTCCTTCGCGCGCACGAGGTCGGCGATGCGCTCTAGCAGCCGCGCCTTGTTGACCTGGTACGGCAGCTCCGTCACGACGATTGCCTGCCTGCCGCGCTCGTCGATCTCCTCGACCACGGTCCGCGCGCGGACCGACAGCCGGCCGCGCCCGGTCTTGTACGCGAGCGCGATCTCGGCCGCGCCGTTGATGATGCCCGCGGTCGGGAAGTCCGGCCCGGGCACGAGCTTCATCAGGTCGGCCAGCGTCAGCTCCGGATCGTCGATCAGCGCGATGCAGGCGTCGACGATCTCGCCGAGGTTGTGCGGCGGGATGTTGGTCGCCATGCCGACCGCGATGCCCGCCGAGCCGTTGACGAGCAGGTTCGGCACCCGGGCCGGCAGCACCGCCGGCTCCTGCTCGCTGTTGTCGTAGTTGGGCGAGAAGTCGACAGTGTCCTTGTCGATGTCGGCCAGCAGCTCGTGCGCCAGCTTCGACATCCGGACCTCGGTGTAGCGCATCGCCGCGGGCGCGTCGCCGTCGACCGAGCCGAAGTTGCCCTGGCCGTCGACGAGCAGGTAACGCATCGAGAACGTCTGCGCCATCCGGACGATCGTGTCGTACACGGCGGCGTCGCCGTGCGGGTGGTACTTGCCGATCACGTCGCCGACGACGCGCGCCGACTTCTTGTAGGGCTTGTTCCACTCGATGCCGAGTTCGCGCATCGCGTGCAGCACGCGGCGGTGCACCGGCTTCAGGCCATCGCGGACATCGGGCAGCGCGCGCCCCACGATCACGCTCATCGCGTAATCGAGGTAGGACTTGCGCATCTCGTCTTCGAGGTTGACGTGCAGGACTTCGCGCGCGATTTCGCTCATTCGTTTCCGGTCTTTTGGCCGGGCACCCGGCTACCGCGTGCGGGTCGCGCGCGCTGGCATTTCGGGCACCGTTGGAAAGGGCCAATCCTAGCACAGGCAACACCGCCTAACCCACTGTTTTCACGGGCTCCGGGGCCTGTCGGGGCACCCGGCCGGCAGCCCGCGCCGCTATACTCCGGGACACCATGAATCGCCCCGCCAACGCCGATCCCGGCGAGATCGCCAAGTTCGATGCCGCCGCGTCGCGCTGGTGGGATCCCGAGGGCGATTTCCGGCCGCTGCACGACCTGAATCCGCCGCGCCTCGACTACATCGAGGCGCGCGCCGGCCTCGCGGGCAGGCGCGTGCTCGACGTCGGCTGCGGCGGCGGACTGCTCTCGGAGGGCATGGCGCGGCGCGGCGCGCAGGTGACCGGCATCGACCTGGCCCCGGCCGCGCTCGAGGTCGCGCGGCTGCACGCGCTCGAACAGGGGGTCACGGTCGAGTACCGGCAGCAGTCGGCAGAAGATCTCGCCGACGCCGAGCCGGGCGCCTTCGACCTCGTGACCTGCCTCGAGATGCTGGAGCACGTGCCGCAGCCGGACCAGGTCGTCGCGGCGCTGGCAAGGCTGGTGCGGCCGGGCGGCCACGTCGTCTGCTCGACGATCAATCGGGGGCCGAAGGCCTTTGCGCTGGCGATCGTCGGCGCCGAGTACCTGCTGCGGCTGCTGCCGGCCGGCACGCATGAATACGCGCGATTGATCCGGCCCTCCGAGCTGTCCCGGTGGGCACGCAATGCCGGGCTCGAGCTCGCCGACCTCAGCGGCCTCTCCTACGACCCGTTCACGCGCGTCGCGCGCATCGGGGCCGATACCTCGGTCAATTACCTGGCGCACTTCCAGCGGCCGGCCGCGGCCGCATGAGCCGGCGCCCCGGGCTGCAGGGGGTGCTGTTCGACCTCGACGGCACGCTGCTGGACACGGCGCCCGACATGGCGGCCGCGCTGAACCGGCTGCGCGCGGACGAGGGCCTGGCGCCGCTGCCCTTCGACGCGATCCGGCCCCAGGTGTCACACGGCGCCCCCGGCCTGCTGCGGGTCGGCTTCGGCGAACCGGCCGCCGCGCGCCTCGAGGACCTGCGAGGCCGCTTCCTCGCGCATTACCGGGACGGGCTCGCCGTCCGTTCGCGGCTGACCGAGGGCTTCGTCGAGGTGCTCGCGGCGCTGGAATCGGCAGGACTCGGCTGGGGCATCGTGACCAACAAGCCGGCCTGGCTGACGCTGCCGCTGCTCGAGGCGCTGGGGCTGTCGGCACCGCGTCGCTGCGTCGTCTGCGGCGACACGCTGCCCGAGCGCAAGCCGCACCCGCGCCCGCTGCTGCACGCCGCGTCGCTACTGGGCCTGCCGGCGGCGGCCTGCGTCTATGTCGGCGACGCCGAGCGCGACATCCAGGCGGCGCGCGCCGCCGGCATGCGGCCGATCGCGGTCGACTGGGGCTACCACCACCCCGAGCAGGGCGTCCCCGGCACCTGGCAGGCCGACGTGGTGATCGCGCATCCGCGGCAACTCCTGGAGCACCTATGAGAGCCGTCTCGCACACCTACGCCGACATCGAGCTGCCCAAGCCCGCCCCGACCGGGCGCGACCTGCTGGTCAAGGTCGAGGCGGTCGCCGTCAACCCGGTTGACTACAAGCAGCGCGCCGCGACCACCGGCAACCAGCCGCGCGTG
>JBFGAO010000120.1:0-4763 GCA_041568095.1 Steroidobacteraceae bacterium
AGCCGGAAGACCAGGGCGCCGACGCCGATGATCACGTCGCGGGCGACGACGACCACCGCGAGCCAGAGCGGGACCATGTCGGTCAGGACCAGCGTCACGAACACGCTGACCAGCAGCAGCTTGTCGGCCAGCGGGTCCAGCACCTTGCCGAGCTCGCTGGTCCAGCCGTAGCGCTTGGCCAGGAAACCGTCCAGCGCGTCGGAGACGGCGGCGACGCTGAACAGGCCGAGCGTCGCCGCGTAGCGGCCCTCCAGCAGCAGCCAGACCAGCGGCACGACCAGCAGGATGCGCAGGCCGCAGATCAGGTTCGGCAGGGACGACAGCTTCATGGCCCCAGCGCGTATACCTGCCGCGAGGCGTCGACGACGGACAGCCGCCCGTCGCGGAGGATTGCCTCGTGCAGCGCGCGGAAGTCGCCGCGCACAGTCACGACGCAGGACATCGCCTGCGGCGTGACCTCCTCGACGCGCACGGCACGCACGACCGGCAGCCGCTCGAGCGCGGCCAGCGCCGCAGCGTACTGCTCGAGGCTGTCAACGCCGGTCACCGTGACCAGCTCGTCGCTGCGCTGGCCGGTGCTGCGGGTCGCGAGCGCAGCCGCCATCCGGTCCGCCGCGAGCTGCGGCCCGTCCTCGAGCCCGCCGCGCAGCTGGCCCGTCCCGGCGCCGATGAAATGCCAGTCGACTGCCTGACCGGCATCCGCCTGCCCGATCAGCACCGCGTCCGCGCCGTAGCGGCGCGCGGCCGCGGCGAGCCCCGCGTGGTCGCCCGCGGCGATCCGCTGCAGTGCGCGGCCCGCGTCCTCGCCCGCCGCCGGCCAGGCCAGCGGCAGGCCGCGACGCTCGGCCGCCTGTTCGACCCGCTCGCGCTCCGGGCCCGGGCTTCCCGCGGTGACCAGCGCCGGGCGCCCGCCCCGGTCGACGGCCAGCCAGACCAGCGTCAGCGGGCGCTGCGCCCCCCAGTAGGCGAGGCCCGATGCGTCGATCGCGTTCTCGATGCTGTGCCCGTCGAAGGTGACCGCGAGCTTGCCGCCGGCGACCCGCCGGAAGCTCAGCACGTAGCGCGATGCGTTGGCGACCAGCGGCGCCAGCGTCTCGAGCTGCGGCGCGTCGGCGCGCCCGGTCGCGCGGACCAGCACGTCGCGCATCGCCTCGCGCAGGGCCTCCTGCTGGGCAGCCGCGCCGGTGCCCGCCTGCGGCACCGTGACGGTGTACAGGCCGTCGAGCGTGACCGCCGGCAGCGACGCGGGCAGCGCGCCGAGCAGCAGCGCCGTCAGCAACAGGGTCGGTCTCGTCATGTGGTCCGGGCCGGTTGGCAGCAAGGGCTACAATAGTACACCGCGCCGCGCCCGGGCCCGACTCCCCCCAGCCGACCAGAGAGCCGATGAAGGACCCTGACAGCCTGACCTACCGAGACGCCGGGGTCGACATCGACGCCGGCGAGGAACTGGTGCGGCGGATCCGCCCGCACGTGGCCTGCACGACGCGCCCGGAGGTCCTGGCCGGCGTCGGCGGCTTCGGCGCGATGATCGAGCTGCCGCCCGGGCGCTGGCGCCACCCGGTGCTGGTTGCCGGCACCGACGGCGTCGGCACCAAGCTGCGCCTCGCGATCGACCTTGGCCGCCACGACGGCATCGGCCGCGACCTGGTCGCGATGTGCGCGAACGACGTCGTCGTGCAGGGCGCCGAGCCGCTGTTCTTCCTCGACTACTACGCGACGGGCCGGCTGTCGGTCGACGTCGCAGAGCGCGTCATCGCCGGCATCGCGGCCGGCTGCGTGCTGGCCGGCTGCGCGCTGGTCGGTGGCGAGACCGCCGAGATGCCCGGCATGTACGACGGCGACGACTACGACCTGGCCGGCTTCTGCGTCGGCGTCGTCGAGAAGGAGCGGATCATCGACGGCTGCGCGACGCAGGCCGGCGATGCGGTCATCGGCCTGTCCTCGTCGGGCCCGCACTCGAACGGCTACTCGCTGATCCGCAGGCTGCTCGACAAGTCCGGCGCCGGCCCCGACACGCGACTGGGCGGCGATTCCCTGTACGAGCTGCTGCTCGAGCCGACGCGGATCTACGTCAAGTCCGTGCTGGCGCTGGCCGCGCAGCTGCCGGTCCGGGCAGTTGCCCACATCACCGGCGGCGGGCTGACTGACAACGTGCCGCGCGTGCTGCCGGCGGGCCTCGGCGTCGACCTCGATGCCTCCGCCTGGCCCCGCGCGCCGGTCTGGGACTGGATCCAGCAGGCCGGGCGCATCGCCGACGCCGAGATGCACCGGACATTCAACTGCGGCATCGGCATGGTCGTGGTCGTGCCGCCGGCCGCGGCGGACGATGCGCTCGCGCTGCTCGCGGCAGCCGGCGAGCGTGCCCAGCTCATCGGCGAGGTCAGCGCCGGCGAGGGCGTGCGGATCCGCTGATGCCGGCCCCGCTGCCCTTCGCCGTGCTTGTCTCGGGGCGCGGCTCCAACATGCTGGCGATCGCGGCCGCCGCGCGCGACGGGCAGATCCCGGGCGGACCGGTTGCTGTCGTCAGCGACCGTGCCGACGCGGCGGGCCTGGCTGCGGCCGCGGCACTTGGCATCCCGACCGAAGTTGTCGCGCCTGCGCAGTTCGCCGACCGCGGCGACTGGTGCCGCGCGCTGTCGGCGGCCATCGCCTCACACGGCGCGGAGTTCGTCGCGCTGGCCGGCTTCATGCGCATCCTCGACCCCGGGTTCGTGGCCCGGTGGCAGGGCCGGCTGCTCAACATCCACCCGTCGCTGCTGCCGGCCTACCCGGGCCTGCACACGCACCGGCGCGTGCTCGAGGCCGGCGACCGCTGGCATGGCTGCACTGTCCATTTCGTCACCGAGGAACTCGACGCCGGGCCCCTGGTCATCCAGGGCCGGGTGCCGGTGCTGTCCGGCGACACGGAGCAGGCGCTTTCAGCGCGCGTTCAGAAGCTGGAGCACATCATCTACCCGAAGGCGGTCGGCTGGCTCGCCGCCGGCCGGCTGGCGCTGGACGGCGGCACGGTCCTGCTCGACGGACAGCCGTTGCGCGCACCGCTGATCGAGGAGCCTGAATGAAGTTCACGTGCTGGATCGCGGGCGGCCTGCTCGCGCTGGGATCCGCGGCGGGCGCGACGACGCCCGAGCCGCTGGTCCCGTTCGTGGCCGAGTACCAGGTCCGCTACGGCAGCATGCCGGTGGGCAGCAGCCGCACGGTGCTGGTCCGCGGTGACGCGCCCGGCGAATGGGTCATCGAGTCGCAGTCCAATGCCAGCGGCTTCGCGCGGATCATCGCGAGCGGCACGCTGGTGCACCGCTCGACCTTCCTGCTGGAGGGCCAGCGCGTGCGGCCGCTGCGCTACCGCTTCGACGACGGCATGGAGCGCTCCAGGCGCGACGTACGGCTGGACTTCGACTGGCCCGCCGGGCGCGTGACCGGCCGCGAGGAAGGCTCGCCGGTCGACGTGCCGCTGGAGCCCGGGCTGCAGGACGCCGCGTCGATCCAGGCCGCGGTGCTGGTCCGCCTTCGCGGCGGCGCCGAGCCCGGCGAGATCGCGCTGATCGAGAAGGACCGGATCAAGCGCTACCGATACACGCTGCTGCGGCGCGAGCGCCTCGACACGGCGCTCGGCGAGCTGGACACGGTCGTCTACCGCAGCGCCCGCGAGGGCACCGACCGCGAGACGCTGCTGTGGTACGCGCCTTCGCTCGGGTGGCTGAACGTGCAGGCCGAGCAGCGGCGCGGCGGCCGGCGGACCTTCCACACGACGATCACCGCCTATCGACCAGGCGGCTGAACAGCCGGCTCAGGTCCGCGGCAGCGTGACGCCGGTCTGGCCCTGGTACTTGCCGCCGCGGTCCCGGTACGAGGTCTCGCAGACCTCATCCGACTCGAAGAACAGCATCTGCGCGACGCCCTCGTTGGCGTAGATCTTCGCCGGCAACGGCGTCGTGTTCGAGAACTCCAGCGTCACGTGCCCCTCCCACTCGGGCTCCAGCGGCGTGACGTTGACGATGATCCCGCAGCGCGCGTAGGTGCTCTTGCCGAGGCAGACGACCATCGTGCTGCGCGGGATCCGGAAGTACTCGACCGTGCGCGCCAGCGCGAAGGAATTGGGCGGGATGATGCAGACGCCGGCCCGCAGGTCGACGAAGTTGTTCATGTCGAACTGCTTCGGGTCGACGATCGTCGAGTTGATGTTCGTGAAGATCTTGAACTCGTCGGCGCAGCGGACGTCGTAGCCGTAGCTCGACGTGCCATAGGACACGATGCGCCGGCCGTCCACGGACCGGACCTGGCCGGGCTCGAAGGGCTCGATCATCCCCTGCCCGGCCATGCGGCGGATCCACGCGTCCGACTTGATGCTCATGCCTCTTCCTCGACCGTGATCCGCGGCCCGGTACCGGCCCCGGCCAGTGCGGCCGCGGCCAGCCGGCCGGCGGCCATCCGCGCAATGGCGCCATAGGCCCGCGCCGCCTCCGAGTCCGGCTCCGCGACGACCGTGGGACGGCCCGAATCCGCCTGCTCGCGGATCCGCGCGTCCAGCGGCAGCTCGCCCAGCAGCGTCGTCCCGTACTGCGCCGCGAGCGCGCGCCCGCCCCCCTCGTCGAACACGTGAGAGCGATGGCCGCAGGCGCTGCAGACATGGACGCTCATGTTCTCGACGATGCCGAGCACCGGCACCGACACCTTGCGGAACATCTGCAGGCCGCGCCGCGCGTCCAGCAGCGCGATCTCCTGCGGCGTCGTGACGATGACGGCGCCGCTGACCGGCACCC
>JBFGAO010000121.1:0-4752 GCA_041568095.1 Steroidobacteraceae bacterium
CACCGGCGTCGACATCGTCAAGCTGCAGCTGCGGATCGCCGCCGGCGAGCCGCTGCCGTTCAAGCAGCAGGACATCGAGCTGCGCGGCCATGCGATCGAGTGCCGGATCAACGCCGAGGACCCGAAGAGCTTCGCGCCGTCGCCGGGGCCGGTGCGGCTGTGGCACGCACCCGGCGGGCCGGGAATACGCGTCGACAGCCACCTGTATTCGGGCTACTCCGTGCCACCCTATTACGACTCGCTGATCGCCAAGCTGCTGTCCTACGGCGAGAACCGCGACACCGCGATCGCGCGGATGCGCAACGCGCTGTCGGAGATGGTCATCGAGGGCATCAAGACCAATGCGCCGCTGCACCAGGAAATCTTCGGGCACGCCGCCTTCCGCCAGGGCGGGCTCGACATCCACTACCTGGAGCGCCGGCTCGGCCTCAAGTGAGGGCGCCCGCGCCAGGGGCCCGATGCCGTTCCTGCAGCTGACCGTCGA
The DNA here is from genome assembly GCA_041568095.1 of Steroidobacteraceae bacterium. Lineage (GTDB taxonomy): Bacteria > Pseudomonadota > Gammaproteobacteria > Steroidobacterales > Steroidobacteraceae > SCUD01. The sequence goes on from JBFGAO010000121.1 coordinate 485, forward strand.
GCTCGGCCGGGAAGCGCCCGATGCCGCCGAGGCGGCCTGCTTCGCGGCCGGTGCGCTGGCCGTGACGCTGGCCGACGCGGGCGAGCAGACGCTGCTGGAGCCGGCACCCGGCGAGACGCCGCTGTGGCCGCTCCTGCGCCTGCAGGCGCTGTTCCCGGCCGGCACTGCACAGGCACTCGTGGAGGCCACGCTGCAGGCCCTCGCGGGGCTCTCCGGCCCGTCACTGCGCTGGGAAGCGGTCGAGGACCGCGCCTGGGAGCGCGAGTGGCTGCGCGACTTCCGGCCGATGCGCTTCGGCCGCCGGCTGTGGGTCTGCCCCGGGGGCCAGGCCGCGCCCGAGCCCGGGGCGGTCGTGCTCGAGCTCGACCCGGGCCTGGCCTTCGGCACCGGGACCCACCCGACCACGGCGCTGTGCCTCGAGTGGCTCGACGCCGCTCCGCTCGCGGGCTGCCGCCTGCTCGACTACGGCTGCGGCTCCGGCATCCTGGCGCTGGCGGCGCTGAAGCTCGGCGCCGCGCGGGCCTGGGCGCTGGACCATGACCCGCAGGCGCTGACCGCGGCGCGCGCGAACGCGGCGCACAACGGCCTCGGCGAGCGGCTCGAGGTCGTCGCGGACCCGGCGGCGCTGCCGCGACCCTTCGACGTCGTCGTCGCAAACATCCTGTCCGGACCGCTGATCGCGCTGGCGCCGTCGCTGGCCGGCTGCTGCCGCCCGGGTGGCGCGATCGCGCTCGCCGGACTGCTCGACGCGCAGGCGCCCGAAGTGGCAGCTGCCTATCGTCCGTGGTTTGATATCCGGGCGATGGCCGCTCGCGGGGGCTGGACCCTCCTCGCCGGCGAGCGGCGCGCGGAGTAGCCGTGTACACCCAGTGCCCCGACTGCGAAACCGTATTCCGCATCAGTGCGGACACGCTGCGCGCGGCTGGCGGGAATGTCCGCTGCGGCGTCTGCTCGACCAGCTTCAGCGCCCTCGACAAGCTCAGCGAGGAACCCTTCGAGGCGGGGCCGCCGGATGCTGCGGAAGAGGCTCCCGAGGACACGATCACCGTCGAGGAGCTGCCTGGGTCGGAAGTCATCGAACTGTCCGCCGGAGACGAGGCCGCAGCCTCGGAGGAGCCATCGGCCGGCTTCCAGGCCGAATACCCGGCCGAGCTCGAGGGGGTCGCGGGTCGCCAGCCCGAAGTCGACGGAGACGCGACCGCGCTGGAGCAGGTCGTGCAAGGCATGCCCGAAGCCGGTCCGGCAGCTGAGGCCGGTGTCGGGACTGACGCGGGCGCGGATCCGCAGGATCCGGCCGCAATCGCCGCGGCGCTGACGGTTGCGGCACCGCTAGGCGAGGAGGCTGCCGGCCAGGGCGACGAGAGTCCGTCCGCGGTCATCGTCGCCGATGCGGATGTGTTGTCTTCCGCGCCGGCCGCCGAGTCCGGCCAGGAGCCCTTCGAGATCCCGCGCATCCTGATTCCGGAGGAGATGCGCCGCAGCTTCGACCAGGCGCCCGAGGCGGCGCCGGACCCGGCCGCCGACTTCGCCGCGCCCGCCGCCGCCGACGGGCGGCGTCGCTGGCCCTGGGTTGCGGCGGCGGCAGGACTGGTGCTGCTGCTCGCGGCACAGGTCGTGCACAGCCGGCGCGACGACCTGCTGCGCCAGCCGGTGGTCGGACCGCTGCTGGCGCGCGCCTACTCGCTGGCCGGCCTGCCGCTTGCGATGCCGACCGACCTCGCAGCCTACGAACTGCGCCAGTGGGGCGCCGCCAGCGACGCCAGCCAGCCCGGCCGGCTGCGGCTGCGCGCCTGCGTCACCAACCGGGCCTCTTTCTCCCAGCCCTACCCCTGGCTGCGGATCGCGCTGCAGGACCGCTTCGGCACGACGATCGGCGCCCGCGACGTCGCGCCCGACGACTACCTGCCGGGCACCGGCGCCAGCAGCCTGCTGGGCCCGGGCCAGCGTGCCGACGCGGAGATCGTGGTCGTCGACCCGGGCCCGGACGCCGTCGGCTTCGAGCTGGACGTCTGCCTGCCCTCCGCCGGCGACCTGCGCTGCGCAGGCGACGTCGTCCCGGCGGGCCTGTGAGGCTGGGGCCCTTCCTGCTGCCGGCGCCGCTGGCGCTGGCGCCGATGGCCGGCGTTACCGACCGGCCGTTCCGGCTGCTGTGCCGGCGCATGGGGGCGGCTGTCGCCGCCTCGGAGATGGTCACTTCCGACCGGCGGCTGTGGCACACGGCCAAGTCGCGCCTGCGCATGGACCATGCCGGCGAGCCCGAGCCCCGGATCGTGCAGATCGCCGGCGCGGAGCCCGCGATGATGGCCGACGCGGCGCGCCACAACGCCGAACTGGGCGCCCAGGTCATCGACATCAACCTGGGCTGCCCGGCGAAGAAGGTCTGCAACCGCGCGGCGGGCTCGGCGCTGATGCGCGACGAGCCGCTGGTGCGCGACATCCTCGGCGCGGTCGTCGCCGCAGCGGGCGTGCCGGTAACGCTGAAGATGCGCACCGGCTGGGACCACGAGCACCGCAACGCGGTCGCGATCGCGCGGATGGCCGAGGACCTTGGCGTCGCGGCACTCGCAGTGCACGGCCGCACGCGCGCCGACATGTTCAACGGCGAGGCCGAATACGAAACGGTCGCCGCCGTCAAGCGCGCGGTCCGCGTGCCGGTGTTCGTGAATGGCGACATCGATTGTCCGCGCAAGGCATTGAAGGTGCTGGCAGTGACTGGCGCCGATGGCGTGATGATCGGGCGCGCCGCGCAGGGAAGGCCGTGGATCTTTCGTGAAATCGTCGCCGCACTCGAGGGACGCGTGTCTGCGCCGACTTCCGTCGCGGAGGTCCGTGGTATCATGCGCGCGCACCTCGAGGCCCTGTACTCCTTCTACGGAGAAGAGACCGGAGTCCGCGTGGCGCGCAAGCATCTCGGCTGGTATTGCCGGCGACATCCGGAAGTCGGACACTTGCCAACCGGGTTGCTGACGACGGAAAGCGCGATCGAGCAGCTGTCGCTCGCCGACGCCTTCCTGTCTGGCCTGATCGGGCCTCCGGCCCGTGCGGCCTGAACGACACGAACACAGAGACTGGCGGGGATGTCCAGGCGATGATCGCGAAAAGAAAGGCGCCGTCCGCGCGCCGTACAGGCGTTTCCCGCTCCAGCAACGGCCACGACATCCCGCTGCGCGACCACACCGAGCGCGCGCTGAGCGATTATTTCGACAACCTGAACGGCCACCGGCCGGGCCGGCTCTACGACCTCGTGATGCGCGAGGTCGAGTTGCCGCTGTTCCAGGCGGTCATGGACTACGCGGACGGCAACCAGAGCCGGGCCGCGACGATCCTCGGCATCAACCGCGGCACGCTGCGCAAGAAGCTGCGCGAATACGGGCTCGCGTCCTGACCCTGCGGGCCGCCCGATGACGCAGCCGCGGCGGGCCCTGCTGTCGGTATCTGACAAGACGGGCCTCGTCGACCTGGCCCGCGAACTGCACGCCCTCGGATTCGGCCTGCTGTCCACCGGCGGCACGGCCCGGCTGCTGGCCGGCGCCGGCCTGCCGGTCACCGGGGTTTCCGAGTACACCGGCTTCCCCGAGATCATGGACGGCCGCGTCAAGACGCTGCACCCGCGCATCCATGGCGCGCTGCTCGGCCGGGCCGGCACCGACGACGCGGCGATGCGCGAGCACGGCATCGAGTCCATCGACCTCGTGGTCGTCAACCTGTACCCGTTTGCCGAGACCATCGCGCGGCCGGACTGCCGCTACGAGGACGGTGTCGAGAACATCGACATCGGCGGCCCGGCGATGCTGCGCGCCGCCGCCAAGAACCATGCGCGGGTCACCGTGCTGGTGGACCCGGCAGATTACGGGCCGGTGCTGGACGAGTTGCGCACCGGCGAGGTCAGCCTCGCGACCCGCCAGCGGCTGGCTGCGCGCGCCTACGCGCACACGGCGGCCTACGATGCGCTGGTCAGCGGCTGGCTGCGGCGTGAGGCCGGCGAGGCCGGCCACCCGGACACGCTGGCGCTCGGCTTCCGCAAGCTCTCGGACCTGCGCTACGGCGAGAATCCGCACCAGAGCGCAGCTTTCTACGCCGACCCTGCGGCGCCGGGCGGCGGCATCGCGACGGCGGCGCTGCTGCAGGGCAAGGAACTGTCCTACAACAACATCGCCGACGCCGACACGGCGCTCGAGTGCGTGCGCCAGTTCGGGCGCCCGGCCTGCGTGATCGTCAAGCACGCGAATCCCTGCGGCGTCGCGACCGCCAGGACCGCCGCGGAGGCC
>JBFGAO010000122.1:0-4713 GCA_041568095.1 Steroidobacteraceae bacterium
GAAAAAGCGCATCCGGACGTGTTCAACCTGCTGCTGCAGGTCATGGACCACGGCACGCTGACCGACAACCACGGCCGCAAGACCAGCTTCCGGCACGTGATCATCATCATGACGACGAATGCCGGCGCCGCCGAGATGAGCAGGGCCAGCATCGGCTTCACGCAGCAGGACCACTCGCCGGATGGCATGGAGGCGATCCGGCGCATGTTCACGCCGGAATTCCGCAACCGGCTCGACGCGATCATCCAGTTCGCGCAGCTGGACCCGGCCACGATCGGGCGGGTCGTCGACAAGCTTCTGCTCGAGGTCGAGGCGCAACTGGAGCAGAAGGGCGTCGCGCTGGTCGTCGACGACGAGGCGCGCGCGTGGATCGCGCAGAAGGGCTACGACCCGAAGATGGGCGCGCGCCCGATGGCGCGCGTGCTGCAGGAGCACCTGAAGCGCCCGCTGGCCGAGGAACTGCTGTTCGGCAAGCTCGCGGGCGGCGGCACGGCGAGCGTGTCACTGCACAGCGGCGGGGAGGGGCTGGATATCGTCTGCCACCCGGCCACGGAGCCGGAACTGATCGGGCAGGACTGAGCCGCGCCTCAGCGGGCGCGGTAGACGATGCGCCCCTTGGTCAGGTCGTAGGGCGTCAACTCGACGGTCACCGTATCGCCGGTCAGGATCCGGATGTAGTGCTTGCGCATCTTCCCGGAGATGTGCGCCGTCACGACGTGCTCATTCTGCAGCCGCACGCGGAACGTCGTGTTGGGCAGGGTCTCGATGACCTCGCCCTCCATCTGGATTGCTTCTTCCTTCGCCATTCCGTCCCGTCGCTGTAGCAGAAACCGCGCGGATTGTGCCGCAGCGTCAGGCGGCTTGCAATTCAATAGTCTCACTGCCGCCACAGCGGGGCCGGGTCGGCGGTCAGCCGCGCGAGCGCGGCCTCGAACTCGCGGCGCGGCAGGCTGCGGCTTCCGAGGCGCGCCAGGTGGGCGCTGGCCATCTGGCAATCGATCAGCGAGATGCCACGCTGCCGGCACAGGTCCACCAGCGCGGCCAGCGCGACCTTGGACGCGTCACGGGCGGCCGAGAACATCGACTCGCCATAAAACACACGTCCCAGCGCGACGCCGTAGAGGCCGCCTACCAGCCGGTCCTGCTGCCAGGTCTCGACGCTGTGCGCGATGCCCCGGCGGTACAGTTCGGCGTAGGCCTGCTGCATCTCGTCGGTGATCCAGGTGCCGGTCTCCTGGCGACGCGGCGCCGCGCAGGCGCGCAGGACCGTATCGAAGGCGGCGTCGACGCGCGTCTCGTAGCCGCGGTTGCGGATCGACTTCGCGAGGCTGCGCGAGACGCGGAACTCCTCCGGCAGCAGCACGGCGCGCGGGTCGGGCGCCCACCACAGGATCGGCTGGCCCGGCGCATACCAGGGAAAGATGCCGCGCCGGTAGGCATGCACGAGCCAGTCGGGCGTCAGCGCGCCGCCGACGGCCAGCAGGCCGTTCGGCTCCGCGAGCGCGCGCGAGGTCGGCGGCAGCGCAGCGGGGCTGTCAGTCGGCTTCAGCCAGGTGATCCCGGACATCGGGATCCAGCCTAGCGCCTGCTTCCGCCCGCCGGAAGGGCAGGTGGGCGGCAGCGGCCGCAATGTAGGCCTCGACGTCTGCGCGCTCGCGCTCGAGGAAGCGCGCGATCGCCTGCCGGAAGCGCGGATCCGCGATCGCGTGCAGGGACCACACCGCAGTCGGCGCGAAGCCGCGCAGCAGCTTGTGCTCGCCCTGCGTGCCTGGCTCGAAGCGCCTGAGCCCCTCGCCGATGCAGTACTCGATGCCGCGGTAGTAGCAGGCCTCGAAGTGCAGGCTGTGATGCTCGCCGTCGGCGCCCCAGTAGCGGCCGTACAGCGTGTCACCGCTGCGGAATGCGATCGTGCAGGCGAGAACCTCACCCTCACGCTCGGCCAGGTCCACGACCAGCGCGTCCGGCAGCGTGCGCGCCACCTCGTCGAGGAAGGCGGGGGTCAGGTAGGGCTCGTGGCCATGGCGCAGGAAGGTGCCGGCATGCAGCCGGTACACGGTCGCGAGCTGCCCCTCGTCGAGCTGGCCGCCGCGCAGGCGGCGAAAGCGGATGCCGGCCTCGCGCACGCGGCGGCGTTCGCGCCGCAGCTTCTTGCGCCTGGCCGCCGTCAGGCCGGCCAGGAAGTCCGCGAAATCGCGGTAGGGCCGGTTGCTCCACTGGAACTGGCAGTCCAGGCGCGGCAGCAGTCCGGCCGCCGTCGCCGCCAGCCGGTCGGCCTCGGCCGGGAACAGCAGGTGCAGCGACGAGGCACCGGTCGCCCGCATCTGCTCGAGCGCTGCGTCCAGCAGTGCCTTCCGGCCCGTATCCGGATCGACGTCCGGCCGCAGCAGCAGCCGGACGCCCGTCGCCGGCGTGAACGGCACGGCCGAGACCAGCTTCGGGTAGTACGCGAGGCCCGCGCGCCGGTAGGCCTCGGCCCAGGCGAAGTCGAACACGAACTCGCCCCAGGAGTGGCTCTTCAGGTACAGCGGCATCGCGCCGGCCAGCCGGCCGCCCGGTTCCTCCAGCAGCAGGTGCTGCCCGTGCCAGCCGGTGGCGGGCACCGCCGAGCCCGAGCGTTCCAGCGCCAGCAGGAACTCGTGCCGCAGGAAGGGCGAGCCGCCGGCATCGAGCGCGTTCCAGGCCTCGGGATCGACCCCGGCCAGCGACGCGACGACGCGACAGCGCATGGCCGGCTCAGCTGCCGTCGTCGAGCGCTTCCAGCCAGCGGTCGGCGTCGAGGGCCGCCATGCAGCCGGTGCCGGCAGAGGTGACGGCCTGCCGGTAGACGTGGTCAGCGACGTCGCCGGCCGCGAACACGCCCGGCACGCTGGTCGCCGTCGCGTCGCCGGACAGGCCCGCCTTGACGATGATGTAGCCGCCCTTCATCTCGAGCTGGCCCTCGAAGATCTGCGTGTTCGGCGTATGGCCGACGGCGATGAACAGCCCCGGCACCGACAGCTCGCGCGTCGCGCCGTTGCCGACTTCGCGGACCCGCACGCCGGTGACGACCTGGCCGTCGCCGAGCACCTCGTCGACGACATGGTCCCACAGCAGCGTGACCTTGCCCTGCTCGGCCTGCGCGAACAGCCGGTCCTGCAGGATGGCCTCGGCGCGCAGCTTGTCGCGGCGATGCACCAGCGTCACGTGCGAGGCGATGTTGGCCAGGTACAGCGCCTCCTCGACGGCGGTGTTGCCGCCGCCGACTACGGCGACCGGCTGGTCACGGTAGAAGAAGCCGTCGCAGGTCGCGCAGGCCGACACGCCCTTGCCGCGGTAGCGGGTCTCGGAATCCAGCCCGAGGTAGCGGGCCGAGGCGCCGGTTGCGATGATCAGCGCCTCGCAGCTGTACTCGCCATCGTCGCCGGACAGCCGGAACGGCCGCTGCGACAGGTCCACGCGCTGCACCTGGTCGAGTACCATCTCGACGCCGAAGCGCTCGGCGTGCCGGCGCATCCGGTCCATCAGGTCCGGTCCCATGAGCCCCTCGACGTCGCCCGGCCAGTTGTCGACCTCGGTGGTCGTCATCAGCTGACCGCCCTGCTCGAGGCCGGTGATCATCAGCGGCTGGCGGTTCGCGCGGGCCGCGTAGATCGCGGCCGCGTAGCCAGCTGGGCCCGAGCCCAGGATGATCAGCCGCGAGTGCCGGGGGGTCGTCATGTATAGTGTCTCCGCTGCATTTTCTGGCGTGCCCGTCGCCCCGGCACGCAGGATGGCCGCGCATCCTACCGCACCGGCTATGGGCCCTTGCTGCGGGAAATTCAAAGTTCTTATAATCAGCCACTTATGGAACTTTCCTTAACAGGAACCTGAGACACGTGCCCAAGACTGCCGGCGCCTCCCAGGCCGAGCCGCCACAACTCGATCCGGTGTTCGCCCGGGCGCTGCGCGAAGCGGCGTTCTGGGTGCTCGCGGCGCTCGCACTGGTGCTGCTGATCGCGCTCGCGAGTTACGACCCCTCCGACGCAGGCTTCACCTACACCGGCGAGCCGGGCCGCATCGGCAACCTGATCGGGCCGCTGGGCGCCTGGGCCGCCGACCTGTTGCTGATGCTGTTCGGCTGGCCCGCCTACCTGTTCCCGGTCGTGATCGCCTACAGCGCCTGGCTGGCCTTCCGGCGGCCGGCGGGCGAGGCGGGCCAGGGCCATACGACGCTGGCGCTGCGGACGATCGGGCTCGTGCTCGCGCTCGCAACCAGTTGCGGCATCACGGCGCTGCACTTCGGCGCCGGCCCGCTGCCCGAGAGCGGCGGCGGCGTGCTCGGCAGCCTGGTCGGGCAGGGTCTGGCCTCGGCGCTGTCGCTGCTCGGCGCCACCTTGCTGATGCTGGCGCTGTGGTTTGCCGGCGTGCAGTTGTACAGCGGCGTGTCCTGGCTGTCCGTCATGGACTGGATCGGTCGCTGGGTGCTGCGCGGCGCTGCCTGGTTGCAGGCGCGGATCGCGAGCTCGCGTGACCAGGCCGCCGGTCGCGAGTCGCGCGAGGCGCGCGAGGCGGCGGTCCGCGAGGTGCAGAAGAAGGCCGCCAGCCGCACACCGCCGAAGATCCAGGCGCCGGCGCCGCCGGCACCGGTCGCGAGCGAGCGCATCGAGAAGGAGCGGCAGGTGCTGCTGTTTGCGAAGCCGGCCGCCAAGGACCTGCCCGCGCTGCAGCTGCTGGACGACCCGCCGGCGCGCGAGC